>JAHJUC010000412.1 GCA_018829385.1 Alphaproteobacteria bacterium | reverse complement strand
GATGTTCTGGCGGTCTATACCGTCACCATCATCGCCGGCAAGGAAGACACCAAGCAGCTTCTGTCGAACGGCAACTTCCTGGGCGGCGGCAATTACGACGAAGGCCGGCATTTCGCCGCCTGGTTCGATCCGCACCCGAAGCCGTCCTACCTGTTCGCGCTTGTGGGCGGCGATCTCGGCGTGATCGAGGACACCTTCACGACGATGAGCGACCGCGAGGTGGCGCTCAAGATCTATGTCGAACACGGCAAGGAAGGCCGCGCCGGCTACGCCATGGACGCGCTCAAGCGCTCGATGAAGTGGGATGAAGAGGTGTTCGGCCGCGAATACGATCTCGACATCTTCCAGATCGTCGCCGTGTCGGATTTCAACATGGGCGCCATGGAGAACAAGGGGCTCAATGTATTCAACGACAAGTATGTTCTGGCCGATCCGGAAACCGCCACCGACGCCGACTACGCCAACATCGAAGCCATCATCGCGCATGAGTATTTCCACAACTGGACCGGCAACCGCATCACCTGCCGCGACTGGTTCCAGCTGTGCCTGAAGGAAGGTCTGACGGTCTACCGCGATCATGCGTTTTCCGCCGACCAGCGCTCCGCCGCGGTCAAGCGCATCGCCGAGATCCGGCTGCTCAAGGCCCACCAGTTTCCCGAGGACGCCGGTCCGCTGGCGCATCCGGTTCGCCCGGAAACCTACAAGGAAATCAACAATTTCTACACCGCGACGGTGTATGAGAAGGGTTCCGAGGTGGTGCGCATGATCCGCACCATTCTGGGTGCGGAGGATTTCCGCAAGGGCATGGACCTTTACTTCGAACGGCACGATGGCGACGCCTCGACGATCGAGGACTTTCTCGCCTGCTTCGCCGAGGTGAGCCACCGCGATCTCAAGCAGTTCGCCCTCTGGTACAGCCAGGCCGGGACCCCTTCGGTGTCAGTCTCGACCGACTGGAGCGAAGCGGCCAAGACCTTCAAGGTGACGCTCGAGCAGTCGCTGGCGCCGACGCCGGGGCAGTCGCGCAAGGCGCTGATGCACATTCCGCTGGCCTACGGGCTGATCCTGCCCGACGGAAGCGAATTTGATGGCGACCCGGACAGCGGCGACGCAGAGAACAGCGTGCTTCATCTGACAAAGCGCAAGCAGACCTACACCTTCACCAACGTGCCCGGTCGGCCGGTGCTGTCGATCAACCGCAGCTTCTCCGCCCCGGTCAACATCGCCATGGAGCAGAGCGCCGCCGACCTCGCCCACATCGCCCGTCATGACAGCGACGGCGTCTCCCGCTGGCAGGCGCTGAACGAGCAGGCCATGCGGCACCTGGTGGCGGTCTCGAAACTGGCACGGGACGGGCGAAACCTGCCCTCGGCAAAAGAGCTTGCGGATATCCTCATCGCTACCGCTACTGACGAAAGCCTGGAACCCGCCTTCCGCGCCCAGGCGCTAATGCTGCCGGCGGAAAGCGACATTGCCCGCGAGATCGGCTCCAACATCGATCCCGACGCGATCCATACGGCCCGCGAAGCGGTGCTGTCGGACGTTGCCGGCGCCGGGATCGAGGTGTTCGCGCGGCTTGCCGACAGCGCGCCGAAAGGCCCCTACAGCCCCGACGCCACTGACGCCGGTCTTCGCGCCCTTGCCGGCGTCGCGCTTGCCTATGCCTCGATTGCCGAGGGCCGTCCCGCTCGCGCCAAGGCCGCCTATGACAACAGCGACAACATGACCGTCATGGCGCAGGCGCTGCAGGTGCTGGCGCATCAGTTCCCGGGTTCAAGCGAAACCGCCGATGCGCTGGCCGCCTTCAAGAGCCGGTTTGCCGATGACCCGCTGGCGCTCGACAAGTGGTACTCGATCCAGGCCATGACGCCGGGCGCGGACACCTGCGCGCGGGTCGAGGACCTCCTCGACAGCGCAGATTTCGACCGCACCAACCCGAACCGCATGCGCTCGCTGATCGGCTCCTTCTCGGCCGGCAACCCGACCGGCTTCAATGCCGCCGACGGCGCGGGCTACCGGCTGCTGGCGCGCGAAGTCATCGACATCGACAAGCGCAACCCGCAGCTGGCGGCGCGGCTGCTGACCGCCATGCGGTCGTGGCGCTCGCTCGAGGCAGGGCGGCAGGAGCTTGCCCGCCAGGCGCTGGTTTCGATCCGCGAGGCCGGTGAACTGTCGCCCGATGTCGGCGATATCGTCGACCGGATGCTGGCCAACTGACAATTCCGCGATTGCCCGGTCCGCAAGCTCATGCCTCGCCGCAGCCTGTGCGCGGCGAAGCATGAGCTTGTGATCATTTAAGGGCATGCTTTTTCGGCTTCGAGCTGCGAAGCACGAACTTCGGCACCGGCCTGCCGACTCGAATCCGTCAAATAACGAACAAATTCAAATTCTTAAAGAATGATTACTTTTAGGACTGGACAAGCCGAATCACCTTTGATTCATTAGGGTAGATTCGGAGATGCGGTAGTCCGGATCCTAACGGGGATTTACGATTAATATGACGGATGCGCAGCACCTACCTGCGGCCGAGGGGTCGAATCATGCTCGCGAGGCCAGTGTGAAGCCTGCTGTCGCAGGAGGAATGTCAGGTCACGCAAAACTGTTTGCGCAGCCTGCCTACGAACGGCTGATCGGTGCCGAGCCCTTTCTCAAGCGCCTGATTCCGGTGCTGATCGTCTGTTTTCTGGTGGTGGTCGCGGCGGCGCGGTACATGAACATCAGCGACAACCGCGACCGCCTGCTGGTCGGGGCGGAGCAGCTGACCGCGATGTCGCTGACTGCGGCGCACGCGACCCTGTCTGCGGACCTTGCGCCGGTCGGGCAATCGCTCAGATGGGAAACCGAGGCGCGGCTCAACCGCGTGATCAGCGCAATGCCGGACACCGCCGGCCGCTTCCTCCTGGTGTTCGATGCCGATGGCCGCGCGTTTGCCGCCACTGCGGGCGGGTACGAACATATCGGCAGGCGGATTTCGTCGCTGCTTCAGGAATCCTCACCGCTCCGGCTGTTCGGCGAACGCGCGGGCGTGCAGACGGTCGAATTGAACGGCAAGCCGGTTCTGGCGGCGATGTCGCACCTGGCGGACGGCACCGGGTCGATCCTCTCGGTCACGCCGGTCGCCGACATGAATGCGGCCTGGCGGCAGTCGGTATCGGTCAATGTGACGCTGTTCATCGCCACGTCGTCGATCCTGCTTGTCATTCTCTATGCCTATTTCAGCCAGGCCGGCCGGGCACAGGAAGCCGACGACATCTACCAGGAGAGCCATCGCCGGGTCGACATGGCGCTGTCGCGCGGACGCTGCGGATTGTGGGACTGGGACATGGCGCGCGGCCGGGTCTACTGGTCGCGCTCGATGTACGAGATCCTCGGCCTGCCTCCCCGCGACAGCGTGATCTCGTTCGGCGAGGCCTCGCACCTGATCCACCCCGACGATGGCGATCTCTACGAGATTGCCCAGAGAGTGGCGAGCGGCGACATCCGGCAGGTGGACCACCTGTTCCGCATGCGCCATGCCGACGGGCACTATCTGTGGATGCGGGCCCGGGCACAGGTCGTCGATCCGAGCTCGGCCCAGACCCACCTGATCGGCATCGCCATGGATGTCACCGAGCAGCGCCACCTGCAGCAGCGCACCGTGGAAGCGGATCAGCGCCTGTTCGACGCCATCGAGAGCACGTCGGAAGCCTTCGTGCTGTGGGACCGCGACGACCGGCTGGTGCTGTGGAACAAGCACTACCAGGAGATCCACGGCCTGCCGGCGGAAAGCCTGGCGCCGGGAACGCCGCGGTCGGTGGTCGAGGCGGCGGCAACCCGCCCGGTGGTGGAGCGCCGCCTGGCGGTCCCCTGCTCGAAGGGACTGGCGCAAACCTATGAAGTCCAGCTGGGCGACGGGCGCTGGCTGCAGATCAACGAGCGCCAGACCCGCGATGGCGGCCAGGTTTCGGTGGGAACCGACATCACGCCGCTCAAGCGCAACCAGGAACGGCTGCGCGACAGCGAGAAGCGGCTGATGGCGACCATCGGCGACCTCACCACCTCCCAGGCCGAACTCAAGCGCAAGGCGGCGGAACTGTCCGAGCTAAACCGCGACTACCAGATCGAGACGGAGCGTGCGGAAGCCGCGAGCAAGGCCAAGTCCGAGTTCCTCGCCAATATGAGCCATGAGCTGAGAACCCCGCTCAACGCCATCATCGGCTTTTCCGAAGTGCTGCAGGCGCGCATGTTCGGGCCGCTCGGATCGGACAAATATGCCGAGTACGCCGACGACATTCACAATTCCGGCATCCATCTGCTCACCGTGATCAACGACATTCTTGACATGGCCAAAATCGAGGCCGGTCAGATGCAGATCGATTGCGAGAATGTCGACCTGGCGCCGCTGCTCGACGAGGCGCTGCGGCTGGTAGCGATCCAGGCCGAGAAAAAGGGGATCGAGGTCGAGCAGAAGATTTCCAAGGACCTGTCGCTGGCGGCCGACCGCCGGGCGATGAAGCAGATCCTGCTCAACCTGTTGTCCAATGCGGTCAAGTTCACTGAACCGGGCGGCCGGATCATGGTCAGGGCGCGCCGGACGTCCAGCGCCGTCACCCTGACCATCGAGGACACGGGCATCGGCATCCCGAAGGCGCAATTGAGCCGGATCGGCCAGCCGTTCGAGCAGGTTCAGAACCAGTTCTCGAAATCCACCGGCGGCTCCGGCCTGGGGCTGGCGATCTCGCGCAGCCTCGCCGAGCTGCACGGCGGCGCGATGAAGGTCCGCTCCACCGAAGGCGTCGGCACCATCGTCAGCGTGCGGATGCCGGTCGAATGCCCCCAGAACGAACCGGTTGCCGCCGAATAGGCGTCAGCGCAAGGTCTGCCCGGGGCGATGCTTCGGGCCCCGCACAGAAAGCCGCCGGTGGGCTGATCGGCTGTCCTCAGCCGCGCTCGTGGATCAGGCGGTGGATGAATGCGAGCTTGGCGAAGATCGTGTCCGAGAGCACGAAGGGATAGAAATCAGATAGCCCGATCGAGCGGTTCATGGCGTTCATCGCCACCGTCAGCGGCACCCAGGCATCCATCAACGGCTTGAATTCGGCCGCGCCATAAGGTCCGGCGTCGGACCAGCCACCCGGCGTGCGGTGCTGCCCTGCATCGGGCGCATGGCCGTCCAGCCCGTACCATCCGGCCGTTTCCAGCCCATCGACGATATGGAAGTAATGCGCCCAGGTTTCGGCGAAATCCTCCCAGGAATGGGCGCAGGCATAGGCGCTGACATGGGTGGTTTCCCAGCCCCGCGGTGCGCCTTGCTCATAGTGCCGCCTGAGCGCCTCGCCATAATCCTCGCGTTCGTCGCCGAAGATTGCACGGTAGGGCTCGAGCTTCGGCGTGTTGTAGACCAGATGGTCCCAGTAATAGTGGCCGACCTCGTGGCGGAAGTGGCCGATCAGGGTGCGGTAGGGCTCGCCCATGGCCTTGCGGTAGTTTTCGCGGGTGGGGTCGTCGGCTTCCGCGACATTGATGGTGATCAGGCCGTGCTCGTGGCCGGTGAGCACGCGCTTGGTCTCGCCGCCGGGCGACGGCATGTCCGCCTTGAACTCGAAGCGCAGGGCCGTGGCCGGCTGATTGACGAGATCGCCGACACCGAGCCGGAACTTCTCGATCGAGTAGAACAGCCGGCGCTTGGCCTCCTCGAGCGCGGCCCAATGGTCACGATTATCAGCGGATGAGAGATCCGGGATGACCAGGGTGTGACGGCAGCTCAGGCAATGCCCGTCCCCATCCCCTTCCTCGACCAGCCAGTTGCAGGCTATCACCTGGCGGTTGCCGCAGGCCGTGTAGACAGAGGCGCCGTCGTGCCAGCGGGTGTCGGCGGCAGCGGTCGAGAACACCTGATCGCGCTCAGGCACATAGCCGAGCCGCGACCGGCAGTTGACACATTCGGTGTTGCGGAAATGCACTTCATTGGCGCAGTTCGGACAGGTATAGCGGCGCATTGGGCAATTCCCGTGGGCTGGCTGGTCTCGGCACTCATCTCAGGCCGGGTGAATAGTCTCATTCGACAGGCCGGTCGCGCCCTCCCCGCCAGAACGCGCGGCCGCGCAAACCGTTCCCCCGTTTCAGCTCTCGTCCCGGGCATTGGCGTCAACCCGCCTGAGAAGATCAAACAGCCGTTCGGCATCGCGTTCATCGATGCCCTTGAGCAACCGGGCATTCACCCGCTCGTGAAAATCGCTGAGATGGGACAGGCTCTCGCCGCGTTCGGTGACATGGACACGCACCACGCGCTTGTCATCGGGCGACGGCACACGCCTGACCAGGCCGGCCTCCTCCATCCGGTCGATGATGCGCGAGGCTGCCGGCGCGTTGTTGCCGCTGTAGTCGGCAATCTCGCTGATCAGCATGCCATCCTGGCGCCAGAGGGCTGACAGGATCACCCATTGGGCCAGGGTCAGGTCATGCCGGGCCAGCATGTCCTGACACATCGCCACGGTTGCCCCGGTGGCGAAACTCAAGACCTGGCCAAGCGAGCAAGGGCGATCCAGCGGTTTTTTAGTTGCCATGTAAATATTTCCATGTAAACATTATCGTGTTCCGGCCTGCTTTGCAAGCGCAAGCCGGACGCACGACAACCGACAGGGCAATTGCCTTCCCGGAGATGCAGGATGCGCAGACTAGTGGGACCAACTTGCGCCGTGCTGGCGAAGGCAGGTTTTCCCGCCCTATCCGCGACCCCTGCATTTCCGGCCGCCGGACCGCCGGCCTGCCGAGCGCATGCTCACAATTCCGGATTTTCAGGCACACGCACATTTCCACCAACCGAAGGAACACCACGATGACGAGCAAGAGCAGTTCAACAGCCTATGGCACGGTTGCCGTGAGCCTCCACTGGCTTACCGTCCTGCTGATCATTGCCCTGCTGGGATCGGGCATGCTGGCCGACGAGACCAGCGACCCCGCAGCCAAGGCGCAAATTCTGACCGCCCATGCCCCGATGGGGATCGCCGTGCTGCTCCTGACTTTGGCGCGGATTGTCTGGTGGTGGCGTTTTGACACCCATCCCGAACCGCTTGCGGGAGACCCGGCCTGGCAGACCAAGGCCGCCAAGGCGGTGCATGGTCTGCTCTACCTCGCCATCCTGGTCATGGCGGCAAGCGGCATCGGCCTGTTCGCGCTGTCGGGCGCGGGCGACATCATCTTCGGCGGCGCGCCCGGCCCGCTGCCCGACTTCGGCGACTTCACCCCGCGCCTGCCGCACGGCATCGTCGCCAAGCTGTTGCTCGCGCTGTTCGTGCTGCACGCCGCGGCCGCCCTCTTCCATCATTTCGTCAAGCGTGACGCCACGCTCCGCCGCATGTGGTTCGGCAACTGACGGAATCAAAAAAACCGGCGCCTGCGTTTGTCGCAGGCGCCGGTTCTTGGTGTTCCAGTCCGGTGACTGATGACCGGTATCAGGCCGCGCGGCGGCCTTGCTGACCACGTCCGCCCGACTGCGGCAGACGGAAGTTGCGCAGCATCGAGTTGAGCTGGGCGCTCTCCTGCGTCAGCGTCAGGCTGGCCGCACTGGTCTCTTCCACCATCGCCGCGTTCTGCTGGGTCATCTGGTCCATCTGGTTGACCGCGGTGTTGACCTCGGCAAGCGCATTGGCCTGTTCGCGGGCAGCCGTGGCGATCGAGTTGACCTGCTCGTTGACCTGGGTGACGAACTTCTCGATTTCCGAGAGCGCCTCGCCGGTCGACTGGACAAGCGACACGCCGTTCTGGACCTCGTTGGCCGAGCTTGAAATCAGCTGCTTGATCTCCTGGGCTGCCGTTGCCGACCGCTGCGCCAGTTCGCGCACTTCCTGGGCGACGACTGCAAAGCCGCGGCCCGCTTCCCCTGCCCTTGCGGCTTCGACTCCGGCGTTGAGAGCAAGAAGGTTGGTCTGGAAGGCGATCTCGTCGATCACGCCGATGATCTTGCCGATGCGGTCCGACTCGTCCTTGATCCGGGTCATGGCCGAAATCGCCTCGGTGACGATCTTGCCCGACTTGTCGGTGCTCTGGCGGGTTTCGCCGACCATGCGGTTGGCTTCCGCCGCACGCTCGGAGGAGCCGCGCACGGTCGAGGTGATCTCATCGAGCGCCGCCGCGGTTTCCTCGAGCGAGGCCGCCTGCTGTTCGGTGCGCTGCGACAGGTTGTTGGCAGCCTCCGAAATGCCGTCGGCGCTGGCGTTGACCACGTCGGTCGACTGGGCGATCGCGGTGATGACGTCGCCGAGTGCGGTTACCGCGCGGTTGAAGTCGTCCCTGAGCTTTGCGTATTCTGGCGCGATGTTGTCGATCTGCACCGTCAGGTCGCCGCTGGCCAGCCGCTCGAGAGCGCCGCCGAGCTTGGTCATGACATCGGCCTGGGACTGGCTGATGTTTTCCTGACGACGGATGCCGTCTTCACGCTCGGCATCGAGCTGCTGCTGCTGCTCGGCTTCGCGGACCCGCATCTGGGCACGTTCGCGCACCGAGTCACGCAGGACCAGGACCGAGGACGCCATTTCGCCGACCTCGTCCTTACGGTCGGTTCCAGGCACCTCACCGCTTGCATCGTCGCGGGCGATGGCCTGCATAGTGGAATTGAGGTTGCGGATAGGACCGACGACGCTGCGCACCGTTGCATAGGCGATCAGCAGGATTGCCAGCGCGCCAAGTCCGAGAGTGACCGCGGTCGTGGTCGCATTCTGGCGGAACAGGGCCGCAAGATCGTCGGCATAGACGCCGGTGCCGACAACCCAGCCCCACGGCTTGAAGCCCTGCACATGGGAGTACTTGAGGGCCGGCTCTTCTTCACCGGGCTTGTTCCAGTAGTAGTCGACAAAGCCCTGTCCGTCCGCCTTCACCACATTGATGAATTCCTGGAAGAACTTCTTGCCGTTGGCGTCTTCAAGGCCGGACAGGTCGCTCTTTTCCAGCTTGGCGCTGAAGGGGTGCATCAACATGAAATTCGCCATGTCGTTGACCCAGAAATAGCCATTGCCCTCGTAGCGCATGGGGCGGATCGCAGCCAAAGCCTGGGTTTGCGCCTCCTCGGTGGTCAGGGCGCCCGAGGCTTCCTGTTCCTTGAAATACTCCAGCATGGTGACGACGGTTTCGTTCATCGCTTTGAGCTTGGCCTTGCGCTCGCCCACCATCGAATTGTGGGAATCATAGAGCTGGTAAACGGCTGCGGCGGTGAAGACCGCCAAAGCCAGGCCGACAAGGAAAT
Source organism: Alphaproteobacteria bacterium (assembly GCA_018829385.1). Taxonomy (GTDB): domain Bacteria; phylum Pseudomonadota; class Alphaproteobacteria; order Rhizobiales; family Rhizobiaceae; genus Hoeflea. Next base: position 5,659 of record JAHJUC010000412.1, on the reverse strand, counting down.
ACAACCGCGTCGAGATCTTAAAATTCTTCATCATTGCTAATAACCAACCTTTGGAGGAAGTGCCGAGACTGATAACCAATTGCCCATGCTGGCGTTAACAATGGTTGAAAAGGTGATTCTCAAAAGTCATAGATAAAACGGATTATTTCCATAATCGGGCATCTGACCGCGCTCTTGCGGGCCATACGCTCTCGCTTGACGGCTGCGGCCGGGGCCGCAGACCGGGGGCCTTGTTCCGAAATGATGCGGTCGATGACCGACCGCGTCAGCCGGTGACCTGCCTGAAGATCGCCCGGATCCGTTTCGAGGTGGCCTTGAAGTCAGCCTCCAGGCTTGCCAGATCCGGCGCCTGGCCGGCGCGAACGACAAGGTCAATCAGGCCCGCGGGCGCTTCCTTCGGTGCGAAATCGCCCTCGGTGCACAGCCGGACGATCTGGGCGTGGCCGCTCCACAGCGCCAGCGCGGTTCTGAGGCTTTCGGTCACCTCCTCGCCCAACGCATCGGGGCCGAGGGTCTTGAGCGTCGCGTCGGTGCTTGTGCATTCATTGTGGTCGATGGCCGCAACCGCTTGATCGGGAGCGGATCCGGCCAGCAGTCCGGCCGCCTCGTCGTCTTCCGGCGCCGGCAGCCAGCCGCTGGCGCGGGCGCTGAGCGAGAGATACTGGGCGATGAACTCGATGTCGATCAGCCCGCCGGGGATCAGCTTGACGTCCCAGATATCGCGGGGCGGCTTTTCCTGCTCGATCAGCCCGCGCATTTCGGTCAGGTCTTCAAGCAGCTTGGCCTGGTCGCGCGGCCGTGCCAGCACTTCGTCGATCAGCGCACGGGCTTCGCCGCGCAGGCTTTCGTCCCCCGCCACTGCGCGGGCCCGGGTCAGCGCCATGTGCTCCCAGGTCCAGGCCTCTTCCGCCTGGTATTTCGAGAACGCCCGGACCGAGGTCGCCACCGGCCCCTTGTTGCCGGACGGGCGAAGCCTGAGGTCGACTTCGTAGAGAATGCCTTCGGCGGTCGGCGCCGACAGCGCGGTGACCAGCCGCTGGGTCATGCGGGTGTAGTAACGCACCGGATCGAGCGGCTTGGGCCCGTCGGATTCATCGGCGTCGGGATCATGATCGTAGAGCAGGATGATGTCGATGTCGGAGCCGGCAGTCAGCTCGTAACTGCCGAGCTTGCCCATGCCGAGCACGGCGACCCGACCGCCGGGCACCTTGCCATGCGCCTCTTCCATGCCTTCCCGGACCGCCTCAAGCGCCGCGCCGATGATCAGGTCGGCCAGGTGCGAAAAACTGCGGGCGGCGCGTTCGGGCGAGATGGCGCCGGTCAGCAGGCGCACGCCGATGAGGAATTTCTGCTCCAGCGCGACAATGCGCAGCCGGTCGAGGATCTCCTCATAGGCGCTGGCGCCTTCCAGAAACGTCGCGAGCCTTTCGGCGAGATAATCGCGGGTCGGCAGTTCCGCCATCAGCCCGGGGTCGAGCATGCCATCGAAGACATGCGGCTTGTGGGCGATGATGTCGGCCAGCCGCGGCGCGGAGGCCATGATCGTCACCATCAGCGACATCAGACCGGGATTGTTGCCGATCAGCGAGAACAGCTGGATGCCCGCCGGCAGGCCGGAGAGGAAGGCGTCGAACCGGATCAGCGCCTCGTCGGCGCGCTTGGTGGCGCCGAACACCTTGAGCAGTTCCGGTGTCAGTTCGGTCAGCCGTTCGCGCGCCTCGACCGACTGGGTGGCGCGGTAGCGGCCGTAATGCCAGGTGCGGATGATGCGGGCGATGTCGGATGGCCGCTCGAAGCCGAGCTCCGCGAGTGTCTTGAGCGTGCCCGGATCATCGTCGTCGCCGGTGAAGACCAGGTTGCCGACGCCGCCCGAAAGCCCCTGCTCCTTCTCGAACAACTCGGCATAGCATTCCTCGACACGGGCGAGCACGGCGACATAGGTCTTGCCGAAGCTCTGCGTATCGGCATCTCCCATCATCAGCGCGATGCGGGCAAGCTCGGCCTCGCTTTCGGGCAGGGTGTGGCTCTGCTCGTCGCGCACCATCTGGATGCGGTGTTCGACATCGCGCAGGTACCAGTAGCTTTCCACCAGCAGCCGGGCGGTCGCCGGGTCGATCCAGCGGGCGCGGGCCAGCGCCACCAGCATCTCATCGGTGCGGCGCAGCCGGAGCTTGGGCATGCGGCCGCCGGCAATCAATTGCTGGGTCTGGACGAAGAATTCGATCTCGCGAATGCCGCCGCGTCCGAGCTTGACATTGTGGCCCTTGACCGCGATGTCGCCGAAACCGCGATGGGCGTGGATCTGCCGCTTGATCGAATGAATGTCGGAAATGGCGGCGAAATCGAGATACTTGCGGAAGACGAACGGCACCAGCTCCTTGAGGAACCGCTCGCCGGCATCGATGTCGCCGGCCACCGGGCGGGCCTTGATATAGGCGGCGCGCTCCCAGTTCTGGCCACGGCTTTCATAGTAGTTCATCGCCGCCTCGACCGGGAACGCCAGCGGCGTCGAGCCGGGGTCGGGCCTGAGCCGCAGGTCGGTGCGGAAGACATAGCCGTCGCCGGTGCGCTCCTGCATGATCCGCACCAGCCGCCGCACCATGCGGGCATAGATCTCGCCGGCCTCGTCGCGGTCGCGCACCGCGCCGGAATCGGGATCGAAGAACACGACAATATCGATGTCGGAGGAGTAGTTGAGTTCGCGGGCGCCATGCTTGCCCATGCCGAGCACGATCAGGCCGGAATTCAAGCAAGGCTGGTCTGGATCGGGAAGCGAAAGCTTGCCTGCATCGTGGCTGCCACGCATCAGGTGATCGAAGGCCGCCGCAAGCGCCACATCGGCGAGATCGCTCAGCGCCGCCGTTGTGTGCCGTGCATCGATCAGCCGGGCCAGGTCATGCAAGGCCAGCGTCAGGGAAACCCGCCGCTTGGCGCGGCGCAGATCCCGCATCAGATCCGCCTCGCTGGCGAGCCCGCCATCGGCATCCCGCCAGCAGGCGCGGGCTTCCTCGATGGTCCTGGCAACCAGGTATGGCGCGGGCAAGGACACCGCCAGCGCCAGCGATTCAGGATCGATCAGAGCGGTTTCGCGCAGATAGGGCGACAGGGCCAGCGCCGCGAGCAGGAAATCGCGCGGCGGGCCATCGGAGGCGAGGATCGTGGCAATCTCCGGATGATCGGCGGCGAGCGGCTTGAGATCGGCCGCGACGGACTTGACGGCGTTCTGCGATGGCGCCCGAATCGGGCTTTGGCCGAGATCTGCAAGCAATCCGGTTTCTGGCGTGTCTGTCATTTCCCCCCCGGCAGCACCATGGTCGCGGCGAGACCGGGATTGTCCCCGGCTTCGGGCTGCGCGTCATCGAGCAACAAGTGCCCACCATGCAGCGCCGCAACGGCATGGACAAGGCTCAATCCGAGCCCGGTGCCGGGTTTTGAACGGCTTTCATCCAGGCGCACGAAGCGCTTGACCACGTCCTCGCGCCGGTTGGCGGGAACGCCGGGGCCGTTGTCGGTCACCGTGAGCCGGACCTCGTCGCCGGACCGGTGAAGCGCGACGCCGATCTCGGGGGCAGGCGCGTCGCCGACATACTTGATGGCGTTGTCGATCAGGTTGGACAGCGCCTGCGCCAGGAGTTCGCGGTTGCCGCGGATGCTGATGCCCGGGGCGATCCGCGCGGTAAGCTTTACTCCCTGCTCCTCGGCCACCGGCTCATAAAGCTCGCTGGCGTCCTGGGCCAGTCCGGAGAGATCGACATCGCTCATCTGCGCCGTCGACGAACCGGCCTCGACGCGGCTGATCATCAGAAGGGCGTTGAAGGTCCTGATCAGCTGATCGCTGTCGGCGATCATCTGTTCGAGCGCCTCCTGCTGGGCAGCCGCACCGCCATCGGCGGAGAGTGCCGCCTCGGCCCGGTTCCTGAGCCGGGTGAGCGGGGTCTTCAGATCGTGCGCGATGTTGTCGGAAACCTGCCGCAGCCCCTCGTTGAGCCGCTCGATCCGGCCCAGCATGGTGTTCAATGACAGGCTCAGGCGGTCGAACTCGTCGCCCGAGCCATTGACCGGCAAGCGCTGCGACAGGTCGCCGGCAAGGATCTTCTTGCTAGCCTCCGACATGTGGTCGATGCGCTTGAGCGCCCGTCGCCCGACAAAGAACCAGATCGCGAGCGCACCCGCGAACATGATCGCCAGCGCCCGCACCAGCGCCTGGCGCACCAGGCCGCGCACCTGCTCCCGCTCGCCGATATCGCGTCCGACCATCAGCCGCATGCCATTGGGCAATCCGATCACCTGGGCGAGCGCCAGATGTTCCTCGTCATCGCCATCGCCCAGGCGGGAGTAGCGGAACGGCGTGGAAGTCCAGCCTTCAAGGTCGAGCACGCCCGGCGCGATCGACGAGATATTGCCGGCGATCAACTCGCCGCTTGGGGTGGAGATCGCGTAGAGATTGGCGCCCGGCTGGCGGGAGCGCCGCTCAATGGTGCGCACCAGGCCGGTGATGCCGCTCCTGCGATACGAGCCTGCCACCACCCGCAACTCGCTCAGGATGATCTCCTGGGTCCGGTCGTGCTGCATGCCCACGGAGATCGAGGTGACGTAGAACACCAGCGCCACGGCGCAGAGCGCGAACAGGCCGAGGTAAAGCGCCGACAGGCGGACAGCCGTCGTCGAGAGCATGGCGCGAAGGCGGGACACGATCGATCAGCCTCCGGCTTTCATCATGTAGCCGGCGCCGCGCACGGTGCGCAGCAGCGGCTCGCCGAAATCCTTCTCGATCTTCGACCTCAGCCGCGAAATGTGCACATCGATGACATTGGTCTGCGGGTCGAAATGGTAATCCCAGACATGCTCGAGCAGCATGGTGCGGGTTACCACCTGGCCGGCATTCTTCATCAGGTATTCGAGCAACCGGTATTCGCGCGGCTGCAACGGGATCGGCTGGCCGGCGCGGCGGACCTCGTGGCTCAGCCGGTCAAGTTCCAGATCGCCGACACGGTAGGTGGTTTCCTGCTCGCGTCCGCCCTTGCGCCGCCCGAGGATCTCGATCCGGGCCAGCAATTCCGAGAAGGCGTAGGGCTTGGTCAGGTAATCGTCGCCGCCGGCGCGCAGACCGGTGACCCGGTCGTCGACCTGTCCCAGGGCTGACAGGATGAGCGCCGGCGTGTCATCACCCTTGGCCCGCAACTCGGAGATGATCGACAGCCCGTCGCGCTTGGGCAGCATCCGGTCGACCACCAGCGCGTCGTAGCTGTTCTCCGACGCCAGAAAGTAGCCCGAATCTCCGTCGCTGGCATGATCGACGGTGATCCCCGCCTCGCGAAAGGCCTTCGACAGGTAGGCGGCGGTTTCCAGGTCGTCTTCGATGATGAGAATCTTCATGGTGCAATCCTACCGGTTCACCCCCATCCCGCAAGCCTCCGGCAACGGGCGCCGGATGGCGGGTACACGATACAAAAACGCGGCGGCTATAGGGGCGGCCGCCGCGTCGTTGCACCCGGCCTCTTGCGAGACCGGATGCGACAAGATCAGGTATGAACTCAGCCCTGATCTATCGGAAGGGCGACGAAGCGCGAGCGGTTCTCGTTCTCGACCTGGAACAGGGCTGCCTTGCGGCCGTCCTTGGCGGCGGCATCGATGATGCTGACCACGTCGGAAGCCTTGG
>JAHJUC010000411.1 GCA_018829385.1 Alphaproteobacteria bacterium | reverse complement strand
GGCTCACGGTCTTGTCGAGCATGGCGCTCCTCCCGGCGTGCAATCAGGCAGGTTTCTTACGCAATCGGGGTGGCGGCGTAAAGACGGGACAGGTTTCCGGCCTGATCAGCCGATCACCATGTCGTCGCGGTGGATCATGGCGGCGCGGCCGGCGTAGCCGAGGATGGCTTCGATCTCGGTCGACTTGCGGCCGGCGATGCGGCGCGCCTCGTCGGCGTCATAGGCCGACAGGCCGCGGGCGATCTCGCGTCCGGACGCATCGCAGACCGCGACCGGATCGCCGCGATGGAAGTCGCCGCTGACCGAGCGGACACCCGCCGGAAGCAGGCTCTTGCCGGAGCGGAGCGCCTTTTCGGCGCCCGCGTCGATGCTCAGCCTGCCGGCCGGTTCGAGCTGACCGGCGATCCAGATCTTGCGCGCCGACTGGGGTGTTCCGGACGGCCTGAACCAGCTCGATCGCGCGCCCTTGTCGATGGCCGAGAGCGGGTGATCGGTCTTGCCCGAGGCGATGATCATGGCGCAGCCGGCGCCGGTGGCGATCTTGCCGGCGTCGATCTTGGTCTTCATGCCGCCGCGCGAAAGTTCCGATCCGGCGTCACCCGCCATGGCCTCGATCTCGGGGGTAATGGCGTCGATGATCTCGAGAAAGCGGGCGTCTGGATCGAGATGCGGCGGGGCGGTGTAGAGCCCGTCAATGTCGGACATCAGCACCAGGAGGTCGGCGCCGGCCATGGTGGCGACGCGGGCGGCGAGCCGGTCATTGTCGCCATAGCGGATTTCGCTGGTCGCCACCGTGTCGTTCTCGTTGATGATCGGCACTGCGCCATGGCGCATCAGCTCGGCCATGGTGGCCCGCGCATTGAGATAGCGCCGCCGCTCCTCGGTGTCGCCGAGGGTAAGCAGAATCTGCCCGGCGACAATGCCGTGGGTGGAGAGGCCAGAGGACCAGGCGCGGGCGAGCGCGATCTGGCCGACGGCGGCGGCGGCCTGGCTTTCCTCGAGCTTGAGCGGCCCGCCGGGCAGGCCAAGCACGGTGCGGCCCATGGCGATGGCGCCGGAAGAGACCACCAAAACCTCGGCCCCGGTTTGCTTCAGCTCGGCGATATCGGCACAGAGCGATTCGAGCCAGGCGGCCTTCAGGCCGCTGGCGCGATCGACCAGCAGCGCCGAGCCGATCTTGATGACGATGCGCTTGTGCGCGGCAACGGGTTTGCGATGGCCTGACATCTTCAGTCTTTCGTATCGCCCTTGCCGCCGATCTTGCCGGCTTCCGCGGCGTCGTCTTCCGCCTTGGCGCCGACGATGACATCGCGCAGGGCGCGCAGGGCGCCGGTCATGCCTTCGCCGGTGATGGCAGAGATTTCGTAGGGCGCGCGGCCCGCCGCCTTCTTCAGCGCCCGGGCCTTCTTGGCTCGCTCCTTTGCATCGACGACGTCGACCTGGCTCAGCGCCACGACCTCGTGCTTTTCGGCGATGCCGTGGCCATAGGCCTCAAGCTCGTGGCGGACGGTCTTGTAGGCCTTGGCGACGTCTTCCTCGAGCGCGGAGACGAGATGCAGGAGCACCCGCGTACGCTCGACATGGCCGAGGAACCGGTCGCCGATGCCGACGCCCTCGTGGGCGCCCTCGATCAGGCCGGGAATGTCGGCGAGCACGAACTCGCGGCCGTCGATGGTGGCGACGCCCAGGTTCGGGTGCAGCGTGGTGAAGGGATAATTGGCGATCTTCGGGCGCGCCCGGGTGACGGAGGCGAGGAAGGTCGACTTGCCGGCATTGGGCAGGCCGATCAGGCCGGCGTCGGCGATCAGCTTCAGCCTGAGCCAGATGGTCTTCTCCTGGCCTTCGAGACCCGGATTGGCGTGGCGCGGGGCCTGGTTGGTGGCGGACTTGAAATGGGCGTTGCCGAAGCCGCCATTGCCGCCGACGGCGAGGCGGTAGCGCTGGCCGATCTCGGTGAGGTCGCAGATCAGGGTCTCGTTGTCTTCCTCGAAGATCTGGGTTCCGGCGGGAACCTTCAGGGTGACGCTGTCGCCACCGGCGCCGGTGCGGTTGCGGCCCATGCCGTGGCCGCCGGTCTTGGCCTTGAAATGCTGCTGGAAGCGGTAGTCGATCAGCGTGTTGAGCCCGTCGACGGCTTCCACCCAGACATCGCCGCCGCGGCCGCCATCGCCGCCGTCGGGCCCGCCGAACTCGATGTATTTCTCGCGCCGGAACGAGACGCTGCCGGCGCCACCGTCGCCGGAGCGGATATAGACCTTGGTTTCGTCGAGGAATTTCATCTGGCTGTACCGATCCGGACTTTGAACGCGAGGCGGCCGGAGCGGCGTACGCCTCCGGCTTTGCGCGCATCGATAAACGCCCGAAGGCGCAAGGTCAAAGCCTATTGCGGCTGGTGGTAAAGGCCCAGGCCCCGATCCGTCAGGGTTTGATCGCCTTGGCTCCCTCGAGCGTGGGGGCGAAATTGACCCGGACCCGGGCGATCGGCAGCCCGAACTTGGTCACCAGCGCGGTGTTGCGCAGCGTGCCATCGTCCCTGAGCACGAGCTTGTCGTGAAAGCGGACAATGTTGGGCTTGCCGCCGGGATTGAGATCGACCCGGTAGGTGAAGCGGGCGGTGTTGCCGGACAGGCGGACGGTGGTTTCGCCGAGCACGTCTTCGCGGGTGCCGGAATAGGTGTTGGGCCCTGTGCGGGTGAAGATCCATGTCTTGGTGTCGCGTTCGCCGTCGTCGTAGCGGAAATCCTCGCGCAGCGTCAGCACCTTGCCGCGGACATGGCCGGTCAGGTCGACGCGGAAGCTGCGGTGAAGCCCGGTGATGGCGCCGAAGGAGCCATAGGCATAGGTCTTGCCCTTGAAGAAATCCTCAAGCCGCAGGTCGGATGAGTGAGCGGGCGAAGCGGCGAAGGCGGCGAAGAGCAGCAGGGCCAGGGGGCGCAGAAGGGTCATGGATCACATCCTTTCGGGAGTCATGATCCTTCTACGCCGTTGTGGGCGGGCCGGATTGCCGGGCCTGCGGTTTTCCGGCTAGGTGGCGTTCGATTACCGGGCGTTCGGCCGGTTTTCGTTCGACCAGCTGATCAGCGAGACCCAGGTCTTGCGGTCGAGCCGGAACCATTCGACCGCGGCGCTGGCGTTGATGGCGAGAACATTGATCATGCCGGTTCCCTGGAACTGGAAGCCGCTTTTCTGCAGCACCCGGCGGGAGGCCGGGTTGATCACCCGGCAGCGGGCGTCGATGTGCTCGATGTCGCGGGTGCGGAAGGCCATGTCGACCAGGGCATGCACGGCTTGCGTGGCGATGCCCCGCCCCCAGAACGGCTCTCCGACCCAGTAGCCCAGCTCGAGCGCCTTCCCGTCGCTGACGGTTTCCAGCGAACAGCAGCCGAGCAGCTTGCCGGTTTCCGATTCGGTGATGGCATAGACGCAATTGCCATTCCCGCGTTTGGCGGAGGCTCGCACAAAGGTTTCGGCGTCCGCGCGGCTGTAGGGATGCGGGATGCGCGATACCATGGTGGCGATGGCCGGATTGTCGGCGAGAATGGCAATGGCGTCGATGTCCTCGGCGTGGGGTGCGCGCAGGACCAGGTGTTCGGTCAGAAGGACGGGGCAATCATAGCCTGATGCCGTCCGTTCGAAACTTTCCGTGTCGCTTGCGCTTATACAGTCGCTGAGGTTGTCTCTGGGCGCCCGCGCGCTGTCGCTCGGGCTCAAACTTGGATCTTCTCTCATGGTCGTTCTCCGGTTTTGGACAAAAAGAAAGGGGAGATGGCGTCCCATCTCCCCTTTTTCGTCCGGTGTTCCGGAGGTGCCTGCAAGGGCCGGGTCGATGAGACGCCGGCTTGCAAAATGCGATCCGGCTTATTCCGCTGCTTCCGCTTTCGCGACAACGGACACATAGGTTCGGCCGTTGGCAGTCTTGCGAAAGTCAACATTGCCCGGCTGCACGGCAAAAATGGTGTGATCCTTGCCAATGCCGACGCCGGTGCCCGGATGCCACTTGGTTCCGCGCTGACGAATGATGATGTTGCCGGAAATGACGGCTTCGCCGCCGAACTTCTTCACGCCGAGGCGCTTGGAGTTCGAATCGCGACCGTTGCGCGTGGAACCGCCAGCTTTTTTGTGTGCCATGGGTCTGCTCCTGTTCCGCCCTTTGGGGCGATTGTCTGTTTGCGGCTTTTGGCCGCCAGGGCCCGAACGGGCGGTTGATTACTTCGCGAGAGCCTTGGCCTGCTCGCGCCAGTCCGAGATCTGGTCGGCGCTGAACGGCATGGCTTCGTCGATGCGGGTGATGTCGGCGTCGCTGAGAGCGGCAACCTGGGCGAAGGTGGTGATGCCCTGCTCGGCAAGCTGACCGGCTGCGACCGGGCCGATGCCCTTGATCTTGGTCAGGTTGTCAGGCTCGCCTGCCGGCGCGGTGAACAGCGGCGCTGCGGTTGCAGCAGCCTCGGTCTTCGCCGGAGCATCGGCCTTCGGAGCGGCTTCCTTCTTGGCGGCAGCCTTCTTCGACGGCTTGGCGCCACCGGTCAGGATGTCGGTGATCTTGACGACAGTCTGGTGCTGGCGGTGACCGCGGATGCGCTTGGAGTTCTGGCGGCGGCGCTTCTTGAAGGCGATAACCTTGCGGGCGCGGCCCTGCTCGACGACTTCGGCAACGACCATGGCGCCTTCGACGAAGGGTGCGCCAACGGTTGCGCCGGCGCCTTCGCCGACCATGAGAATTTCGGTGAACTCGACGGAATCGCCGGCGGCGCCCTCGAGCTTTTCAATCGTCAGAACGTCATTGGCGGCGACGCGGTACTGCTTGCCACCGGTTTTAATGACTGCGAACATC
>JAHJUC010000001.1 GCA_018829385.1 Alphaproteobacteria bacterium | reverse complement strand
CCTGACCCCGCAGCAGGGACGCGTGCTCGGCATGCTGGCCGAAGGCCTGCTCAACAAGCAGATCGCCTATGAGCTGGGTGTGTCCGAAGCGACTATCAAGGCGCACGTATCCGCCGTGCTGCAGAAGCTCGGCGTCGACAGCCGCACCCAGGCGGTCATCCAGCTCTCCAAGATCGGCGCAGAGGTCCTGACCCAGGGGGACTGAGGCGATCCGCCCTATTCTGCAGCGGTCCGCCGGGTGACCGTTACCTGGTTCAAAAACGCCCGCAGCGCCGCGGGCTTGATCGGCTTGTTCTGGACCGCGATCCGCTCGGCTTCGGCCATGCCGCGCACTTCCGGCGTGCGGTCGGCGGTAACCAGCAGCGCAGGGATGTCCATCTTCCACAATTTGCGCAGCGCGACGATGGTTTCGATGCCGGTGCCGTCATCGAGATGGAAATCAGCGAAGATCACGTCCGGCGCATCTTCCGTTTCGGCGATCTTCAAGCTCTCGCGCAGCGAATCGGACGCCAGAACCGCGCATCCCCATCCGCTCAAGAGCAGCGTCATGCCCTCCAGGATCTTGGGTTCGTTGTCGATGCACAGCACCCGAAGCCCTTTAAGGTTGGTGTTTGCCGCATCGGCGCCGGTGCGTTTTGGCTGTGCCTTGATCCGAGCGATGTTCGTCTCGATCGGCAGTTCCACGCGGAACTCGGTGCCCTTGCCTGACTGGGAGGCAATGTCGACCGAATGCTTGAGAACCCGGGCGATGCGATCGACGATCGACAGGCCGAGCCCAAGCCCGGATGCCGTCCGCGCGCCTTCTTCCAGCCGGGCAAACTCCCGGAAGACCGTGCGGAATTTGGTGGTCGGAATGCCGATCCCGGTATCGATGACCTGGATGACCGCCTTGTCGCCGCGGCGGCGGACACCGACCAGGACCCTGCCTTCACGGGTATATTTGATGGCATTGGAAACGAGATTCTGGATCAGCCGGCGCAACAGGTTGGGATCCGAGCGCACATGGACGCTGGTCGGCATCACCGTGAACCTGAGGTTCTTCTCGCGCGCCACCGGCGCGAAGTCGGTGACCACCCGCTGCAGCAGGTCATTGAGCGGAAAGCTCGTCAGCTGCGGTTTCATAGCGCCGGTGTCCAGCCGCGAGATATCGAGCACCGCTCCGAGAATGGCCTCCACCGATTCAAGCGAGGAGTCGATGTTCTGGACCAGCTTCTGGTCGGGCGAATTGCCGAGCCGCTCGACCAGCGTCGACGAATAGAGCCGCGCGGCATTGAGCGGTTGCAAAATGTCATGACCGGCCGCGGCAAGAAACCGGGTCTTGCCGATATTGGCTTCTTCGGCGGTCAGCTGCGCCTTTTCGAGTTCGCGGTTCACGCGGGTCAGTTCCGCGGTTCGCTTGGTCACGCGCTGCTCGAGCGTCTCGTTGGCCTGCTTGAGCGCCATGTCGGCGGCCACCCGTTCGGTGATATCCGCATAGGTGGTCACGATGCCACTGTCGGGCATCGGGTTCGAGCGGATTTCGATGATGCGCTTTTCAGGCCCGATGGTCAGCGAGAACGCCTTGTCCATGACCAGGAAACGGTCGAGCGCTTCCTGTTCCTCGCCTGCCTTGAGGTCGCCGCGCTCGACCAGGATGGAGATGATGCTCTCCAGCGGAAACCCGACCTGGCCGACCTGCTCGGGCAGTTCCAGGAGCGACCGGAAGCGTTTGTTCCAGACCGTCAGCCGGTTCGAATTGTCAAAAACGGTGATGCCCTGGTTCATCTGCCCGAGCGCCGTCTGCAGCAGGTCGCGGTTGTACTGCAGCGCTTCCGACGCTTCGTCGAGCAGCCGCGCCGTATCGCCGGGAATGTCGTCGGCGCGTTCGAACAGCAGCGACAACACCAGCCGCGCCGACGCCGAACCGATGGCGCTTCCGAGCAATTGCTCGGCAAACCGGAGCAGCCCCATGTCGGCAGGATCCTGATCGTTGATCCATCGGCCGATGGCGCGCTCGTGCGAATGGAACGATCGCTCCGTCCGTTCCTGGCCGAGATAGCGCACGATCGTCTGCTTGAGATCGCCCACCGTCACCTTGGTTTTCCAGCTGCGCCCCGAAGTCGTCAGCCGCTGGCTCTCCGGAATGAACATGGCCGACTGGATCCGCTCGATCGACTTGGGGCGCCGCGACAGCGATCCGACCACGTAGAACAGGCAATTGACCAGCAGGCTGAGAACCACGGCATTGAACAGCGGGTCCGCGTGCGGCCCCGAAAAGCTGCTTGTCCCCGGGATGATGAACTCGAGGATCGCCGCCGCCACGTGGCTGTTGTCCGGCCCGCCGAGGCTCGGCACCATCAGGATATAGGCCCAGATGGCAATCCCGCTCGAAAGGCCGGCAATCGCCCCGCGGGCATTGGCCTGTCGCCAGAACAGGCCTCCGAAGAAGGCCGGCGCCAGTTGCGCGATTGCCGCAAACGACAAAAGCCCGATGGAAGCCAGCCCCGCATTGATGTCCGCGGCGCGATAATAGGCAAAGCCGAGCAGCAGGATGCCGATGATCGCCGTTCGCCGGATGATCAGGATCAGGCCGGAAAAGTCGCCGCTCTGGCCGCGGCGGTTGCGCCGTCGGAGCACCACCGGAACAATGATGTCGTTGGAGACCATGATGGCCACGGCCACCGAAGCGACGATCACCATCGCGGTTGCGGCCGAAAAACCGCCGATAAAGGTAAACAGGGTGACCATCGGCATGTCGTTGGCCATCGGCAGCGCCAGCACGAAAAGATCGCTGCCGCCGCCGGAGCCGAATTGCAGCACGCCGGCAATGGCCACCGGCAGAACGAAGATGTTGATGGCGATGAGGTAAAGCGGCAGCAGCCATCCGGCCAGCCGCAACTCGCCGGGCGTCCGGTTTTCCACCACCGCCACATGGAACTGACGCGGCAGCAGGATGATGGCGAACGCCGACAGCACGATCAGCAAGACCCAGCGCAAAAGCGGGGTTTCGTGCGTCAGCGCGCTCATCACCTCGGCATTGGCGGTGGCGGCCTGCAGCAGGTCCCAGGGGCCGTCGAAAAGCACGAACACCACCGTCAGGCCGGTCAGCGTGAACGCCAGCAGCTTGACCAGCGACTCCATCGCGATCGCCAGGATCAGGCCGTCCTGGTGTTCGGTCGCGTCGGTGTGGCGGGTGCCGAAAATTGCCGCGAAGGCAGCGAGCACCAGGGTCACGAAGAACGAGATGTCGGACAGGAAGAAGGTTTCCGTCACCCGGTTCAGCTGCTCGACATCCACCATCACCGCCACCGACGAGGAGACCGCCTTGAGCTGCAGCGCGATGTAGGGGATCGTGCCGATCACCGCGATCAGGGCGACCAGTGCCGCCACCAGCGGGCTCTTGCCGTAGCGCGCCGCCATGAAGTCGGCGATCGAGGTGAGCTTTTCCGTCTTGGCCAGGGTCACGATGCGTTTGAGGATCGGCATCCCCAGGGTGAACATCAGGATCGGGCCGATATAGATCGCAGTGAATTCCAGCCCGCGCGAGGCGGCGAGGCCGACGCCGCCGAAATAGGTCCAGGAGGTGCAGTAGATGGCGAGGCTGAGCGAATAGATGATCGGGCGCCCCGCCGTTCGCCTCCGCCGCTGACGCGCCGACCGGTCGCCATAGGTGGCGATGGCAAACAGCATCAGCAGATAAAAAAGGGCTGATCCGAAAACCAGCCAGCCGGGCATCATGGTCTCACTCCTCCCCACGCCTCCACGATGCAGCATAAAGCCAAAGTGCCGCCAGACAAGGCAGCCTTTGGTCGCGCTAGCAGGGATCGATCCCGCCGTGGGTAACCGGAAAAGACGGCTTCTTTACGCGCGTCATTGTGTTAGATATCCCTAAACCGATTAGGCAAGGTGCGCGGGCCTTGCGGTTCTGACAAGAGGGACATCCGCGTCAAACGGAGAAAAGAGACATGTTGAATGAGTTCAAGGCATTCATTGCCCGGGGCAATGTCATGGACCTTGCTGTCGGTGTGATCATTGGCGGTGCATTTGGTCTTATCGTTTCATCGCTGGTCGATGATATCATCATGCCGGTCGTTGGCGCGATCTTTGGCGGGATCGATTTTTCCAACTTCTTCATCCCGCTCGCGAGTGGCGTGACGGCGACCACGCTGGATGCCGCAAAGGAGCAGGGCGCCGTCCTCGCCTACGGCAATTTCCTCACGGTCGTGATCAATTTCCTGATCCTCGCATGGATCATTTTCCTGATGGTCAGGGCGGTCAATTCCATGCGCAAGGAAGAGGAAGTCGCTCCGGCCGAACCCGCGGCACCGCCTGCCGATATCGCTCTGCTTTCCGAGATCCGGGATCTTCTGAAAAAGTAGGATCCCGCGCCGCGCCGCCTGCCGTTGATCCATGTGACCGCAGGCGCAGGCTGAACCCGGACCCCGGCCCTCGTGCCGGGGTCTTTGGTTTCTGGTGCCGGCTTGCATCAGAAAAATCGATGGATCGATCATGCCTTGATGGATGCGATCAATCCCGGGACCGGCTAAGAGAGGCAAATGGAGTTTGCCATGAACCAGTTCGAAAGTCTCAGCCGCCGCGCCATCGAGGCCCCCGAGAGCGGCATTGTCGCCGTCGTCAACCACGGTCGCCTCAAACCCGGCCTGATCCCGTTGTGGGCCGGCGAGGGCGACGAGAAAACCCCCGAGTTCATTGCCCGGCCCGCGGCAGAGGCGCTGCTTGCCGGTGAAACCTTCTACACCTGGCAGCGCGGCATTCCAGAGCTGAGACAGGCGCTGGTCGATTACCACGCCCGCCTGTTCGGCCGGCAGCTGCCGCTCGATGCCTTCTGCGTCACCGGTTCCGGCATGCAGGCGATCAAGATCGCTGTCGAGGCCGTGACCAATCCGGGAGACGAAGTCATCCAGATCACGCCGGCCTGGCCGAACTTCGCCGCGGCGCTGGGAATGTCCGGCGGGGTCTCCGTGGCGGCGCCACTGGACTACGCAAACGGCCGCTGGAGCATCGATCCCGACCGGATGGCGGGTGCGATCACGCCCAGGACCCGCGCCCTGTTCATCAACACGCCGTCAAACCCGACCGGATGGACCGCGACCCACGAGGATCTGGTGGCGATCCTCGATCTGGCCCGCAAGCACGGTCTCTGGATCATCGCCGACGAGATCTACACCCGCTTCTTCTATGCCGGCGGCCGGGCGCCCTCGTTCATGGACATCATGGACGACGATGACCGGATCATCTTCGTCAACACGTTCTCCAAGAACTGGTCGATGACCGGCTGGCGGGTCGGCTGGATCGTGGCTCCGCCCTCGATCATCCAGGTGCTGGAAAACAGCGTCCAGTACCAGACCTCGGGCGTCGCCCAGTTCATGCAGAAGGGCGCGCTCGCGGCGCTTGAGCATGGCGAGGACTATGTCGAGGCGCAGATCGCCAAGGCAACCAAGGCGAGGGATCTGTTCTGCGATGCGCTGACCGGCACCAACCGCGTCGTCACCCAGAAACCCGACGGCGCGTTCTACGCGTTTTTCCGGATCGACGGCGTCACCGACACCAGGGCCGCGGCGATCGATATCGTGGACCGTGCCGGGGTCGGCCTGGCGCCCGGCACCGCCTTCGCCGAGGGCGGCGCCACGTTCCTGCGCGCCTGTTTCCTGCGTCGCCTCGACCATGTCGAGGAAGCGGCCGGCAGGCTGGCGGACTACATTTCCTCTCTTTAGCCCGCAATCGCTCTGCCCCATGCGGGCACATAGGTGATTCACGGTTTCTTGAAACTTGAGGTTCATCCTGCGGTGGTAAAGCACCATCGAGGGATTGGCATGACGGTTCTGGTGACCGGCGGAGCAGGCTATATCGGAAGCCACATGGTCTGGGCGCTGCTGGATGCGGGCGAACAGGTGGTGGTCGTCGATCGTCTGTCGACCGGCTTCGATTGGGCTGTGGCGCCCGAGGCGAAGCTGATCCGCGCCGACATCGCCGACACCACCGCCATCGCCGATGTCATCCGCTCGCACGCCATCGAGGCGATCGTCCATTTCGCGGGCTCGATCTCGGTGCCGGAATCGATGGCCGACCCGCTGGGCTACTACCAGAACAACACCGCCAGTTCCCTGGCCCTGATCCGCACGGCCATCGCCACCGGCGTCAAGAAGTTCGTGTTCTCGTCGACGGCGGCGGTCTATGGCAGCCCGGAGGGCGACCATCCGATCGCAGAGACCACGCCGACGGTTCCCCAGTCGCCCTATGGCGCATCCAAGCTGATGACCGAGACGATGCTGGCCGATGCCTCGGCCGCGCATGATTTCCGCTATGCGGCGCTGCGCTATTTCAACGTCTCCGGCGCCGATCCCTTGGGTCGCACCGGCCAATCCACCCGCGGCGCCGCCAACCTGATCAAGGTCGCCACCGAAGCCGCCATGGGCAAGCGTGACGGCATCGAGGTCTTCGGCACCGATTATCCGACCCGCGACGGCACCTGCATCCGCGATTTCATTCATGTCAGCGACCTGGTCGCGGCCCATCTCGATGCGCTCACCTATCTCGGCTCCGGCGGCGGAAGCCTTGTCGCCAATTGCGGCTACGGCCAGGGCTACACGGTTCGCGAAGTGCTCGATTCGGTCAGGCGCCTGAGCGGCCGCGATTTCGAGATCCGCCTGGGTCCCCGGCGCGACGGCGACATCATCACCTCGGTGGCCGACTCGACCCTGGCCCGCACGGTGCTGGGCTGGCAGCCGCGTCACGACAATCTCGACGAGATCGTCGGCAGCGCGCTGGCCTGGGAAGCAGCACTTGCGCGCAGCAACCACAGCATCGCCGACCCGGCCAAGCAATCCGCCAGCCGCATCGTGCTCGACTGGACCCCGCCCCATGACAGCATGGAGGAGGTGGCGGGCAATGCACTGGCCTTCGCGCCCGTGCTGGCGCGGCGCAAGCATCGACCCTGATCGCGGGCAGGATCAGGCGGAAGGGGCTTCGGTTATCTTGAAACCGGTTTGAGATTGTCGAACACAGCCGACCGCTTCTCGCCCTTGGCGATATAGGCTTCCCGGATGTCATCGGGGCGCAGCATCGCCGCGTTCCACACCGAGATGTAATCGAGCGCGTCGGCGGTCGAGTGATCGCGGGAATAGTTGGCCATCGCCTTGCATCCGGCAACCGCCAGCGGCGAATGTGCGGCGATCTTGCGCGCGATCGCCATGACGCCGTCGAGTAGCTCTTCTGGCGTGTCGAACACCTCGTTGACCAGCCCGATCTGCAGCGCCTTGGCCGCCGGCAGCCGCTCGGCCGTATACGCCATCTGCCGTGCCCAGCCTTCCGGGATGAGTTTGACCAGCCGCGGGAAAGTGCCGACATCGGCGGTCATGCCGATCGCGGTTTCCTGCACGGCAAAGAACGCGTCCGCCGATGCGTAG
This sequence comes from Alphaproteobacteria bacterium, assembly GCA_018829385.1. Classification (GTDB taxonomy): domain Bacteria; phylum Pseudomonadota; class Alphaproteobacteria; order Rhizobiales; family Rhizobiaceae; genus Hoeflea. The sequence goes on along the minus strand of JAHJUC010000001.1, from coordinate 7,000 downwards.
CGGCAGTCGCATGCAGTCGCCAGATCGACGCCGGCGCCGATCGCCCCGCCCTGGATGGCCGCAAGCACCGGCTGGCGCGCCCGTTCGAGCGCGCTGAACGTCTCCTGCAGCGCCTTGATCTTGTAGCGGAAGGCTTCCGCCGAGACATGGGCGTTGGCGGCGTCCGCGTCGAGGCTGCCGCTCATGAACACCGAGATGTCCATGCCGGCGGTAAAATGCTTGCCCTCAGAGGAAATCACGATCACCCGCGCCTCAGCATCGTTGGAGATCCTGTCCACCGCCTCGGGCAGTTCCTGCCAGAATTCCATCGTCATCGAGTTGGCCTTGTCCGGACGGTTGAACCGGATATGGGCGATATGGTCGGCAATCTCGACCGTGAAGCAGGCATAGGTCATGGCGGTCTCCCTTTGCTCCCTTGTAGCTTTCGATTGCGAATTGAGAAACCGGCAGGTTGCATGAATTCGCGGCGCTGCCTGGCCGGTCCCGGCGCTTGCGTCAATTTGGCTCCGGCTGACATATTGAGCCCCGATGCCTTCAATGTTTCCGGAAACCGGCCTATAGCGGTCTTGAGGCCCGTCCATGGACGGGCGAAGCGAAAGAGGAGTGAGGACATGAACAAGACGGCGTCACCGGTGGATCCCGATGGTCTGATGGAATTTTCGGTGGTCTTTACCGATCGCTCGCTCAACCACATGTCCAGGACGTTTCAGGGCGTCATGAACGATCTCTACGCCGTGTTGCGCGAGGTCTACCGGGCCGACGCCGCCGTTATCGTTCCCGGCGGCGGGACCTTCGGCATGGAGGCGGTCGCCCGCCAGTTTGCCACCGGCCAGAAGGTCATGGTCATCCGCAACGGCTGGTTCTCCTACCGCTGGACGCAGATCTTCGAGATGGGCGACATTCCTTCGGAAACGACCGTCATCAAGGCTTCGCAGGTCGGCAACGAAAGCACCTCGGCCTTTGCCCCGCAACCGGCCGAGACGGTTGCCGCCAAAATCCGTGAAGAGCGCCCGGCCGTTGTTTTCGCGCCTCACGTGGAAACCTCTTCCGGCGTCATTCTTCCCGATGACTATCTCAAGGCGATCGCCGAGGCGGCCCACGATGTCGGCGCCCTGTTCGTGCTCGATTGCATTGCCTCGGGCAGCATCTGGGTCGACATGAAGGCGACCGGCGTCGATGTCCTGATCTCCGCGCCGCAAAAGGGCTGGAGCGCCTCGCCCTCGGCCGGTCTTGTCATGCTCGGCGAGCGCGCGCTCGAGCGGTTGGGCGAGACCAAAAGCACGAGCTTCGCCGTCGATCTGCGCAAGTGGCACGACATCATGCAGGCCTATGTGGGCGGAGGCCATGCCTATCATTCGACCATGCCGACTGATGCGCTGACGGTGCTGCGCGACCGCATGATCGAGACCCGTGACTTCGGCTTCGATCTCGCCCGCGAGCGGCAGTGGGAGCTTGGCCGCAAGGTCCGCGCCCTGCTTGCCGCAAACGGCTTCAAATCCGTCGCCGCTCCGGGCTTCGAGGCGCCGGGCGTTGTCGTCAGCTACACCAAGGACCCCGAGTTCCAGAACGGCAGGAAATTCATGGCCGAGGGCATGCAGATTGCGGCCGGCGTGCCGCTGATGTGCGACGAGCCCGCCGATTTCCGCACCTTCCGCATCGGCCTGTTCGGCCTCGACAAGCTCGGCGATGTCGACGGTACCGTGGCCAAGCTCGAAGCTGTCCTCGACAAGCTGGCGGAAGGCTGAACAAGCGCAGGCATTGCCCATCGCCGGTCTACGCGATCACACACCCTGCAGCAAATCGCGCAGCATGTCGCGGATGAGGTCGATGCGACCGAGCGCGTCACGCAGATGTGCAATGTCCTGATGATTGAGCCGGTTGACTTCGACCTTGTTGGACGGCTTCACGCCTGCCTCGATGTCGGCGATCTGCTGTGTCAGGATCAGCCGGATCAGGAACCCGTGAATATCGGAAAGCAGAACGGCATCCGTTTCCGCGCGTCCCGCGGCCCGGGCGGCCCCGGTCAGCCGGCCGGGTGTGTCGATTGCCTCGATGCCGTGACGCAACGCGATCACCCGGGCGCCGGCGACGATCGGCAGCAGCCCGCCCGACTTGAGATCAACCCTGCCGGCCTCATCCTTGCGGATACGGCCGAACAGGCCCAGCGGTGGCGAATGGGCGCCTGCGGTCTCGCCCATTGCGCGAAGCATGCCCAGGCCGCTCCGCGCCGCGGTGGTTGCATGGGTCCTGAGACTTTCGACGAGCCTGGCACCGGCAGGGCCTGACGCGTGGACCGGCGTGAAGTCATAGAAGATATCGACATTGAGAAGCGACTGCGGGCTGGGGTGCCTGACCCAGTCGTCGATTTCGGCTTGCCACTCCGAAAGACTGCGCCGCCATGCCCTGTTCTTGGCCATGACCCCACCGGTACAGTAGGGGATGCCCGCGCGATCGAGGATCTCGTTGATCCGGGAGGCGAAGCGTGTGAACCAGTCGGATTCCGATCCAAGGTCTCCGTCATACCCATCTGCAATCACCAGGGCGTTGTCCTGGTCGGGTGCGAGCAGGCTTTCGCCGCGGCCGCCGGAGCCCAGCACAAGCAGCGCATAGTCGGCGGGCGCCGGACCGTGGCCGGCGGCGATCATTTCTGACTCGGCGATTTCGGCTGCCCGCGCGGTCATGGCCCGGCCTTCCGCCGAAATGACCGATGCGGCCTCGCGCGCATCCAGGCCATCGGCAAGCAGGGAGGCGGCAAGCGATGGCAGGGCGGCCTGCACCTTCGCCAGTTCCCTCGGCCGGGAGGCCGCCGCGATTTCGTCGCCGAGCGTCAGCGTGGCGAGCGCGCGTTCGCGCAGCAGCGTGCGCAGCGTGAACACCCCGGCAAGATCGCCTTTTGCATCGGTAACGCCGATGTAGCGCAGGTTCTGCCGCGCCATCAGTCCGAGCGTCCGGTAGAGAAGCATGTCGGCAGGGGCCGAGATGACCGGCGATGTCATCTGCCCGCCAACCGTCATGGCCGCGGCCCCGGCCCCAGCTTCGGCGAGCGCGGAGAGAACATCCCGTTCGGTCAGGATTCCGAACTGCCCGCCCGCCCCGGGCTCCACCATCAGGCAGCCGATACCGCGATCGGTCATCAGCCGCGCGGCCTCGTAAAGGCTGACCTCGGGGGAGACGGTGATCGGCGGACTGCTCATCACTTCGCCAAGCCTGTGGCGGTAGAGGAAACTGTCGATCGCCTTCCGGGCACCCGATCTCAACGCAGTCGGGGTGAAGTCGGGCCGGCCGCCGGGCCGCTCGAACCATCCCGCGTTGTCCTGCCGCGCGATCAGGTCGGTCGGCTTGCGGCACAGCGCATCGATCTCGCCCAGGCTGCGCACACCCGCCGCCAGCAGCTGCGGCTGCAGCGCGACATAGATCTTCGCGGTCGCCATGGCGTCGCCGAGCGCACTGTGGCGGCCCGAGATCGTGATCCCGAGGCCGGTGGCGAGCGAATCGAGCGAGGTGTCGACCAGGCCCGGCTGCAGTCCGGCCGCGATCAGCCCGACATCGACCGCATGCGGCTCTTTCCAGGCCAGTCTGTGGCGCAGCGCCTCGTGCCGGAACACCGCCATGTCGAAATGGATCGAGTGTCCGATGACCACCGCGTCCCCGATGAAGGCCGCCAGATCCGGAGCGATCTCGGAGAATTTAGGCTTTCCGGCCACATCCTTGGTGCTGATCCCGTGAATGCGGCTGGCAACCTCGGGTATGGGCACGCCAGGATCAAGCAGCACGTCGAAAACGTCCTGCTCAATGATGTCGGCGCCGTGCAGCCGGACGGCTGCGATCTGCACCAGCCTTTCCTGGCGCACATCCAGACCGGTGGTCTCCGTGTCGAGAACAACGGTGTCGAGTGCGATCAGCGGTGTGGCCGGTCCATGCTGGTTCCGGGGACTGCCGCCGCGCCTGGTCATGCCTGCGCCATCCTCATGACAAGCTTCGACGTGATGGCCTCGATGTCGAGTTCGCCGCGCAGCTTGGCTTGCTGGTCGATGAAGCGGAACGCGACATTGTTGACCACCATCATCTCGTCCGCCTGCCTTACACCGGGATCGATCGGGGCATGGTCGAGGATACGTTGCGCCGTGGCGATCGAGATCTGGTCCGGTTTCATCGGTGGACCGGCGAGCACGGAACCCAGGCGAAGGTTGAAATCGCCGATCATGTCACCCCAGCCGGAAGCCTTGCGGTGCTCTGGCACGGTCTCGCGTGAAAGGACATTGCTGTAAAGGGCGGCAAACACCCGTTTCCGGTCTTCGATGTCCTGCGGCAGGCCCGACCTGATGTCGGCTTCCAGAATCAGGATCAGGTCCTGGCAGGCGACGCCAAATGCCTCCCATTTGCAGATTTCCAGTGCGCCGCCAAAGCCCTCGTCGGAGAACAGCCGCGGGCCGGCCATAAGGCTGCGGGCGCGCAGATACGAATAGCTGGCGCCCTGGGCAAGGTAAGCCGCCGCCGCCCGGATTGCCTCCGCCAACTCGTCAAGGTCGGTGATCGTCTTCTTCTTTCTGCGCATCGCGCCGATAAGATCACGCATGTAACCCTCCCTTTGTATTAGTTGACACAATTTCTGAAATCCCACTATATCAATACTCCCTTAACCACGACTTTGATTTGTTGTGAATGGGGACTTTAGGGGGGTGTATGGGAAAAACAAAAAACGTGAGGCGCTCCCCTGAGGTAAAGTAAACCAGGGAGACAATACACAGGATTATTTGTCCTGTATTCTCCCGCATCGGCAATTGAGGGAGAAGGATATGTCCGACAATATTTCCCGAGAAGTTGCAGAAGCGCATTGGTCAAGGACCAAGAAGCTCATGATCACTACATTGATCATATGGGCGATATTCAGCTTCTTCATCCACTTCTTCGTGGTGCAAATGAACAGTATCGTCATTCTTGGCTTCCCGCTTGGCTTTTACATGGCCGCGCAGGGGTCGCTCATTGTGTTCGTCGTGCTGATCTTCTGGTTTGCCTCGCGGCAAAACGCGATCGACGAGGAATTCGGCGTCGCGGAAGATTGAGGGGAGCAGACCAATGGCACTTTCCATGAAAGGCGATTTCACGGACAACCTTGGCAAGATCTACGGGATCTATGTCGGAGGTTTCTTCGGATTCGTCCTCCTTATGGCCATCCTGTCGATGGTTGGCGTTCCGGACCGCTTCATTCTCTGGTCCTACATGGCCATGACGATCGGGATCTATGCCTTCATCGGCATCATGTCGCGAACCGCCGTGGTCAGCGAATACTACGTTGCCGGGCGATCGGTCCCGGCGATCTATAATGGCATGGCCACGGGCGCAGACTGGATGTCGGGCGCAAGCTTCGTCGGCATGGCCGGCACGCTGTTTGTGCTCGGATATGACGGTCTCGCCTTCGTTCTCGGCTGGACCGGCGGCTACGTGCTGGTGGCGGTGCTGCTCGCACCCTATCTGCGCAAGTTCGGCGCCTACACGGTTCCCGACTTCCTCGGCACCCGCTACAACGGCAATGCCGCGCGTCTCGTCGGCATCATCGTGCTGTTTGCCTGCTCGTTCACCTACATCACCGCGCAGGTCTATGCATCCGGCATCATCGCATCCCAGTTCCTCGGCATCGACTTCGAGATCGCCGTGTTTGCTGGTCTCCTGGGCATTCTTGTCTGTTCGATGCTCGGTGGCATGAAGGCGGTGACCTGGACCCAGGTCGCCCAGTATATCGTGCTTATCGTCGCCTACCTGCTTCCCGCAGTCTGGATGTCGACAGTCCAGTTCGGCATTCCGATCCCGCAGCTCACCTATGGCGGTGCGCTGAGCAAGATCGCCGAATACGAGCAGATCCTTGGCGTGGCCAAGGCGCACGTTGCGCCGTTCACCACCTACTCGCCCAAGGATTACTTCTTCCTGATCTTCTGCCTGATGGTCGGCACCGCGTCGCTGCCGCACATCCTGATGCGCTTCTTCACCACCCCCACGGTACGTGAGGCGCGCAAGTCGGTCGGCTGGTCGCTGTTCTTCATCTTCCTTCTGTACTTCACGGCGCCGGCCTACGCCGCCTTCTCGAAGTTCAACCTGATGGGACTGTTCGCCAACGCCGAAGGACTGCAGCTTGCCTTCACCGCGATCCCGCAGTGGATGCTGGACTGGGGGTCGATCGCCGGCCACCAGCTGGTGACGATCTGCGGCGTCAAGGCCGAAACCGTCATGGCCATCCAGACGGCCTGCGAAGCCAAGGGCTTTGTCGGCGGCTTCCCCTATGCGGAACTGAAGCTCAACAACGACATGATCGTGCTTTCGACCCCGTCGATCGCCGGCATGCCGATCTGGGTTGTCGGTCTCGTCGGCGCCGGTGGTTTCGCTGCCGCCCTGTCGACAGCAGACGGCCTGCTGCTCGCCATCGCCAACGCCCTGTCGCATGACGTCTACTACAAGATGATCGATCCGAAGGCGGACACCAAGCGTCGTCTCGCCGTCGCCAAGGTCCTGCTTGTGGTCGTCGCTCTCGCCGCAGCGTTCCTGGCGCGCACCAAGCCATCCGACATCCTGTCGATGGTGGCGTGGGCGTTCTCGATCGCCGCTGCCGGCCTCTTCGCGCCGCTGGTGCTGGGTGTCTGGTGGAAGCGGACAACGAGCATGGGCGCCATCCTCGGCATGATCGCCGGTTTCGGCGTGACGATGTACTACCTGATCGGCAACGTCTACGGCTTTGACTTCGTCAAGGGCACGGGCGACGAGATCAAGTGGTTCGGCGTCGCCTCGATTTCGGCCGGCGTGTTCGGTGTTCCGGTTGCCTTCATCGTCACCTATGTGGTGTCGCTGGTCACGCCGGCGCCAAGCAAGGAGATGCAGGAGTTCGTCGACCGTCTGCGTCTGCCAAGCGGCGGACAGATGATGGTGCAAGGCGCCAACGACTGAGATATCAATCTCAAGTCACTTTTCAGCAGGGCCTTCGGGCCCTGCGTTTTTTTGAGGACCTCTCGGG
>JAHJUC010000410.1 GCA_018829385.1 Alphaproteobacteria bacterium | reverse complement strand
GTCGCCTGACAGGTCTGGCGGCAGCCTGGCTTTGCCGGCTCCGTATCCAAACGCCCCGTTGTCGGTGACAGCGGGGCGTTCCGGTTTTTTGCGCAAACCGCGCCGGAACCCTTGCCTGCATGCCGATCGTCCGGTACCGACTAGCTCACGTGCGGACGTGGCGAAACTGGTAGACGCAAGGGACTTAAAATCCCTCGGCCGCAAGGCTGTACGGGTTCGATTCCCGTCGTCCGCACCAATTTCCCTGGTAACTCACTGATTTCATGCGAAGTGTGGGGCGTCTCTGTTCGGATTGCCCGTGACGCCTGGTCGAGCGGGGCCCGTCAGCGTGTCGGCAAAACCACGTGGGCGGCTTCGTCTTTCATTTTCACGCCGGCATCCCGGTGCTTGATCAAGGGTGGCCAGACCTGGTTGCGACCATTGCCCTTCGCGGCATACAGGGCCGCATCCGCCGCTGAAAGCAACTCCGCGAAGCTGTGGGCGGACACCGGCCCGGCGGAGACGCCGAAGCTCGCCGTGACGACACCCCGCGGCCCAAGATCCTCGTGCGGAATTGCGACGTTTTCGATCGCCACGCGGAGGCGTTCCGCAATGCGAACCGCATCACTCATGTCTGTCCCCGGCAGGAGCAGCAGGAACTCCTCGCCGCCAAAGCGAAAGGCCACGTTTTGCCGGCTCTGCAGTTCGTCCGCTATCAGGCCGGCGACGCGGACGAGGCATTCGTCGCCGGCCGCGTGGCCATAGCGATCGTTGAATGGCTTGAAGTGGTCGACATCTATCATGACCACCGCCGCCAATGCGTGGTCCTTGGCTCCCTCGGTCCAAAGCCCGGCGACAACCTCATCGAGCATGCGCCGGTTGGCGAGACCCGTCATGGCGTCCTGCTTAGAGACCTTTTCCGCCGCTTCGCGCCGCAATTGGTCCTGCAGGCGTCTGAGGAAGCCAAAGCGGACGTCCTGTTCCATGCGTCGGTTGGCCATGAGCGTGAGATAGGCCGCGGCCCCCATCATGCAGGCGCCGGTGAACTTCACTTCAATCGGTGAGTGGCCGGGCAGAAGCACCGCCAGATAGGTCGTTCCCACAAGCAATGTCGATACAATGGCAAGGCCAAAGCTGAAGCGCAGGTTGATGTTCATGTAAATCACCGTCATCACCGCCAGGTACTGATACTGGTCGGCGCCGATGCCGGTGTTTTGTGCGTAGATGTACATGATCTGCGCCACCATCATGAACGGGATGAACGACCGGAAGACCTCCCGGAGCAGTTTGTTGGGTGTTCTGGGATACAGAAAGGCCGCAAGAAAAATCACCGGTGTGACAATGGCGAGATGAAGAATGGTGGCAATGATCGCAGTCTGCGGGAGCAACAGAAAGTCGGCGATCAGGAAAGCGTTGTACACCGATATGGTCGGCAAGAGCCCGCGTGCCATGACCTGCCGGCGATAGGAATCCATTCGCTGGTCGTACAGCACCTCGAGTTCCCGAGGAAATGTCAGTCGCTTGTGCTTTTGCGCAATATAGGCATCCAGCATCGTCAAGCTGACAGCTTCGTCCTGCATTTGGCTGCTCCAGTCGCGACAACAAATCGCGCCTTGAGCTTAAACTCCCGGCGTTAAAATTCTCTTCGCTATCGGCATCGGTCTTATCCTGCCGGGACTGATCAAGCCCCCGGGGCAAGCCTCATGGCGTCATCTCGGCGCCAATCCGACGTCCGTCCGAACCTGGTTCCGTTCAAACGGCGATCTTGAAACCGATGCGCAGGCCGCCCCAGTGGCGTCCGTTGACCATGATCGGCGCGGAGAGGTCCTTCATCAGCACGAAGTTCCCGCCGCCCATGTCGCGCCGGTAGGTCTGCAGCAAGAACGGCTTGGTGTTGCGGCCGGCCGCGAGCCCGGTGCGATCGTTGAAGATGCGGCGATTGCGGCAATTGCCGGCGTTCCAGACAGGATCCTTGCTCTGCGGTTGCGAATAGATCTTGTTGTGGGTGGGCAGGTAGCCGTTGCGGTCAATCGCGGCGCAGAAGGTGACGCGCGGATCGAACTCCAGCATGGCCTCCTGGATGGGCGGCAGCAGGCGGTCGGTATGGCTGGTGAACCGGGTCATGTGCTGCAGCGGATCGGTGCCGGCGATCGGCTTGTAGTTCTCGTCAAACAGATCAGCGAGCGACATCGCGCCGGACCGGATGGCCTGTTCGAAGAGGGAGGCGACTTCCCCGGCCTTGGCCATGCAATGGCGGATGAGCGGCGTGTCCTCGGTCTCGATTCCGCTCTCGGCAACCTCGCCGATGACGTCTTCCGAGAAGGACACCAGGCGGTCGATCTTGGCGCTGGCGGCCGTCAGCATGTCGGCGCTCAGGTGCACCTGCTTGTCCAGATCGGAAACCTTGGCAAGCACCGTCGAACAGGCTCGCGTGGTCTCTTCGACCGGATCGCTGATCCGTTCGATTTCACTGATCATTCCCGCCACGGTCTGGCTGAAACCGGTGAATTTCTGCAATTCCCCGTCGATTTCGGTGGAGCGCTGGTGTGCCGCGGTCGCCACCTTCTCGTTGTCGGCGTTCTGCTTCTGCAGCTTGTCGACAATCGAGCGCAGGGCTTCGAGCCGGGAGACAATGTCACGCGAGACGGTGCCGGTCTTGTCCGCCAGCTGCTTGACCGCGTCGGCGACAACCGCAAATCCGCGGCCTGCCTCGCCCGCATGGGCCGCCATGATGCCGGCGTTGACGGCAAGCAACTGGGTCTGGGTGGCAATGCCCTGGATCGATTCCGAGAACGAGTGGATTTCCTTGATCTGCCCAGAAACGGAGTTGAGAACGCCGGTGATCTCGGTGGCGTTGGTTGCCATGGACTTGATGTCGGAGACGGCGTTGACAAGAATGCCGTTGACGCTTTGCGTCGTGGTGTCGAGGCCTGCCTGGGTGGTCCTGGCGGCCTCGATCGCGCCACGGGAGGCGTCGGCCACGGTCTGGTTCGAGCGGGCGATCATCGAAATGTCGCGGGTGAGCGCGTGGAATTCCTCGGCCTGACGCGACATCGAACTGGAGACGTCGCCGACCATGCCGCTGGTATCGGCAATATTGACGGACAATTCGCCGATCTGCGAGCCGATCACGTTCATGGCCCGCTCGAGCCTGGCCTGGTCTTCGGTGGTTGGCGTCGAGACCTGTGCGTCTTCTTGCCCGCCAGCCGGTCGCGTGTCCGGTTGATCGGTATAGGAAACCTGCAAAGCGTGCATTCGATTCTGTCCTCCAGCTTGATGGAGAAAAGCAGATCTTGGTCAATCTTTGGATAATTTAGCGGACGTGCAATCCCGGCTGTCGCTATTCGCGCCAGAATGCAGGCATCAGCAGAACAAGAACCGCCAGTATTTCCAGCCGCCCCAGCAACATGAGGAAGATCAGGATGATCTTTGCCGGATCCCCGACCGAGCTGAAATTGCCGGCCGGTCCGATCACCGGTCCGAT
>JAHJUC010000409.1 GCA_018829385.1 Alphaproteobacteria bacterium | reverse complement strand
CCACGACCAGCGCGAGGCGATGACCATGGCCGACACGGTGGTGGTGATGAACCAGGGCGAGATCCGCCAGGCGGCAAGCCCGATGGAAATCTACCGCCGGCCCGCCGACACCTTCGTCGCCGACTTCATCGGCTCGACCAATCTCATCGACATGGAAACCGACAGCGCCGGCCGCGCCATCGTGCTGGGCCAGGCGATCCCGGGCCTGTCCGCACCCCGTGGCGGCAAGGCGATCCTCTCCGTCCGCCCGGAAGATGTCCATCTCACCGCGCCCGGTAGCGACGGCGCCATCACCGGCACCGTGACCTTCGTCCGCGATCTCGGCGGCACCATCGAGACCTTCATCGATTGTTCCGGCAAGCCGCTGATCGCGGTATCGACGCCGCGCGCCCGCCCGGAAGTCTCCGTCGGCCAGCCGGTCGGCGTGATTCTCGATCCCGGCGTCTGCGTGGTGCTCGACAGATGAGACGCGAGGCGCCGCAAAAGCTGACCGATTACGCACCGCTCGCCTTCCCGGCGATCATGCTGACGGTGTTCTTCGTCATCCCGTTCGGCACGATGATTGCTGTCAGCTTCTTCCAGCGCCAGCAGGGCGGTTTCTACACGCCCGCCTTCGTGTTTTCCAATTACGAGCGCTTCGCCAGCCTGTTCTTCGCCAACGTGCTGGGCTTCTCGCTGATGCTGGCGGTCCTCGTCGCCATCTGCTGCGTTGCCATCGGAGTCCCCTTCACCTACCTCCTGACCCGGATGAGCAGACGGGCGCAGATTGTCTGGATGGTCGCCCTGCTTTCGGTCCTGTCCCTGTCGGAAGTGATCATCGGCTTTGCCTGGTCGACGCTGTTTTCCCGCACCGCCGGCATCACCAACCTGCTGGTGGCCCTGGGGCTGATGCAAAATGCGGTGGCGCTGTCACCGGGATTTCCCGCTGTGCTGACGGCGATGGTCTACCAGGCCCTGCCCTACACCATCCTGGTTCTGTACCCGGCATTGGTGCGACTTGATCCGACACTGACGGAGGCAGCGCGAACGCTCGGCGCTTCGCCGCTGCGGGCATTCTTCACCGTGGTCGTCCCGGCACTCCGGACCACGATTCTGGCCACCCTGATCATGGTCTTCATCTTCGCGCTCGGCTCCTACCTGCTGCCGCAGATCCTCGGCCGGCCTCAGCACTGGACGCTGTCGGTGTTGATCACCGACCAGGCGATCTACCAGTCCAACATGCCGTTCGCCGCCGCCATGGCCGTGTTCCTGGTGCTGGTCACGCTCGCCATGGTGGCGCTGACGCTGTTTGTCGGCCGCAAGCGGGAGGCAGCCACATGAGCCTCTTCCTGCGCCGCTTCTACTTCGTCCTCGTCGGCCTTTTCCTGGCCGCGCCGCTGATCGTGGTCGCGGGAGTATCGGTCAATGCCAGACAGACACTGGCCTTTCCCCCGCAAGGCTTCTCGCTCGCCTGGTATGTCGAGATCTTCGCCGATACCGGCTGGCGCAATGCGCTGTTTGCCTCGCTGACCCTGGCAACCCTGTCCGCGGCACTCGCCGTGGCCATCGCGCTGCCGTTGAGCTGGTTCCTGTGGCGCCGGATCGCGCCCTGGGCCAACATCTTCCAGCTGCTCGGTATTGCGCCCTTCACATTGCCGCCGGTGATCACCGCGCTGGGGCTGCTCACCTTCTGGGCCACCACCGGGTTCTACGGCCAGCCCTGGACGGCGGTGATCAGCCACGCGATCTTCTTCGTCACCCTGCCGCTGGTCACCCTGTCGCTCGGTTTTTCCGCCATCGACCGCTCACTGGTCGAGGCAGCGGCGACCATGGGGGCAGATGACCGCACCATCTTCCGCACCGTGGTGCTGCCGCTCATCACGCCCTACCTGGTTTCGGGCTATGCTTTCGCTTTCGTGCTGTCGCTCAACGAGTACATCGTCGCCTACATGACCGTCGGCTTCACCATGGAAACCCTCCCGATCAAGATCTTCAATGCGCTGCGCTACGGCTACACGCCGACCATGGCATCGGTCACGGTCCTGTTCGTGGTTCTGGCCGCCGTGATCTATTCGCTGATTGCCCGTTACGGCGATCTGTTGAAGCTGCTCGGCGCCAATTCAGAGGAAAAGCCATGATCCGTCTTTCGGCCCTGCAGATGCAGACGGCGGGCCCCGATACCGCCGCCAATCTGGCGCGCATCGAAACCGCCGCCCGCGAGGCCGCTCAGGCCGGCGCGACGCTTCTGGTTACCCCGGAGCTGGGGATCACCAGCTATGGCGGCGGCGAAAGCATTCTTGCACTGGCCGAACCGGCAGACGGTGCGATCGCGACGCGGCTCGCTGAGATCGCCCGCGAGACCGGCGTCGCGCTCGTGGCCGGCTTCGCCGAAAAGGCCGGGGATGCGGTCTACAATTCTGCCATCTACACCGACGGCAACGGCAAGCCATCCGTCTATCGCAAGTCGCATCTCTATGGCGATTACGAACGCAACCTGTTCACGCCGGAGAAGCCGTCAACCTGCCTGTTCAGCCACCGCGGCATGACGTTCGGGATGCTGATCTGCTACGATGTGGAATTCCCGGAGAATGTGCGGCGCCTGGCCCAGGCCGGCGCCGAAATGATCCTGGTGCCAACGGCTACACCCAAGGGCGCGTCGGGCACGTTCATCGCCGAGAAGATGGTTCCGGTGCGGGCCTTCGAGAACCAGATCTTCATCGCCTATGTCAACAACATCGGCAGGGACGGCGATTTCGACTATGCCGGAAAATCCGTCATCGCCGCGCCCGATGGCACGGCTCTGGCGACTGCGGGACTGTCCGAACAAATGCTGACGGTGGACATCGATCCTCAACTTTATGCCCGTTCGAGAAGCGAAAACACCTACCTCAGGGACCTCTAGGCAAGTCGCAGCTTGAAGCGGACCGATATCGGGAGGCTTTCAGCCTTGCCCTGTCGCGATTGCTTCTCTTACCGCGATATCCGCCATCGCCAGGGCCGCAGCACGGGTCCTGGCCGCGGCTATGAAGCGGCCATTGTGGCAGAAACTGGCTCCCTCGACGCCGCAAACCGCCTCCAGATCGCCATTTGTCAGGCCAGCCCAGGCTGCGGGCAGATCGGCGCGCTGTTCGAACCCCTCGTCCGACTGGCGAATGCCGGTCAGGCACCAATCCTTTTCACGCGGGTGAACCACGAACAGAAGATGATCCGCGCCGGCCTTCATTATCGCCGGGCGGAAAGGCATTCCCATCGGAAGTTCCAGAACCCGGTTTTCACCCGCCGTCGAAATCGCCTGCAGCACCAGGTCTTCGGCCCGCAGCTTTGCAGCACTTCCAGCGATCCGCGCTTCGAGAAAGCTGCGCGCAATGGCCAGCGCTTCGCCGAACGCCCGCTCCAGCGCCTCCGGATCAGGATCGTCGAAGACCGGTTTCAGAGTCTCAAGCAGAACCGGCAGCGTCAGCACGGCCAGGGGGCCCGCCACCGCCGGGCTCATCGCCCCGTTGTCCATCAGGTCGATCGGCAGGACGAAGCTCTCGTCAAGACCCGCATACACAGGCTCGATATGGGCCTCGGGTAATCCGATCGCGGCCAGATAATCGTGGCCGAAATGCTTCCAGATCAGGCCGAACGAGCTGTAGGGCTGCCCGTCGTCGCGCAGTGGTGCGCCGCGCTGGTGGTGATCGAAGATCCCGGCTTCGGCGTCATAGGCGCCGCCGACATCGTAGATGATCCGGTTCGCCCCGGGGGTGATCCACTCCGCTGCCCTGCTGCGGACGATCACGGCTTGCGGGAACAGCCGGGTCAGCACCACGCTGGACAGCAGCTCATCGGCATGAAAGCCGCCGGAATGGGTAACGAGGAATTCTGGGATCATAGGGGAAGGCGCCTTGTTGTTCGCGGCAGTCTCGCCTGCGGCAGACACCAGATAGCCACAGTCGGATCTCAACTCAACCCGACCCGATCAGGTTGGACTTGCAAACCGGGGACAATGCCATGGCAGCAAATCGTTGGAAGCTGCCAGAAATCCGGGTTCGGAGCTTCGACCGAGCGCGATAATGCCATCCGGCACTCCGTTCAAGTCGGTGCGCAGACCACCAGAATGCGAGCGTCCTCCTCGCCACCAGAAGCGTAGAGATGCCCGATGGCGCTGTCGAAATAGATGCTGTCGCCTGGATTCAGCACCACCGGATCACGGTTCTCGACAAAGACCGTAACCTGGCCGGCCATCACGATCAGGAATTCCTGTCCGGGATGGCGCACGAATTCCTCGAAATCGACCAGTTCGCGCGCCTTGAGCGAACCCATCATCGGGGTCATCGCCTTGTTCCAGACATCGGGAAACAGCATCTCGTAGACGTAATTCCTGGTTTCCTGCATCTTGAACTCGCCCTTGCGGGCGACCGCGAAACTGCCAGGCGCAAAAGATTCTCCCTCGGCATTGAAGAATGCCGCCAGATCGACCTCCAGTGCCTGCGCCAGCATCGCCAGCCGGTCGTAGGTCAGGGCAATGATGCCGCGCTCGGCCTTGGATATCGTCGATATGACCAGGCCCGACCGCTCGGCGAGCTCGGCAAGGGTCCAGCCCTTGTCCTGACGCAGCTTGCGCAGACGGCGACCGAAGTCCTGCCGGGGATTGGCGTTTTCAGTCTGTTTGCTCATGCCTGCACCATGCGGGATAGACCGCTATCGCCTTGCTGATTTTCCAATAGGAAATATACCTCTTTCCAAAAGGAAAATTAGTGTTAACCTCTTTCCACTGGGACATTCAAGGGGAAGGCATGACCGGGCACCAGCATTATGACATGATTGTCATCGGCGCAGGAATGGCGGGAGCCTCTGTCGCCGCCGAGCTGGCGGGAGCCGGGCGCGTGGCGCTGCTGGAGCGCGAGAACCACCCCGGCTACCACACCACCGGACGGTCTGCCGCCTTGTACACGCAGGCCTATGGCCCACCCGTGATCCGGGCGTTGTCGCGCGCATCGCATGCCTTCTTTCTGGGGCAAGGGCCGGGCAATCCGCCCGCAGGCCTGCTGCGCCCGCGGGGAGCCCTGTTCGTCGCCCGCGCCGATCAGGCGGACAGGCTCGAGGCGATGCGTCTGGCCCTTGGGGCCGTCGTCGAGCCACAGGATGCGGGTCAGTTGCGCGCACGCTCGCCGCTGCTGCGCGACGGCTATGCGACCGCCGGACTTCTCGACATCACCGCCGCCGACATCGAGGTGCACGAGCTGCACCAGCATTACCTGCGTCGCTTCCGCGCCGAAGGCGGAACTCTGGTCACAAACGCAGAGGTCACCGCTCTCAGTCGTATCGGCGCTGACTGGCAGGTCAAAATCCCCGGCCAGACGATGCGCACACCCATCGTCATCAATGCGGCCGGCGCCTGGGCCGATGTCATCGCGGAGATGGCCGGCGTCGCCACCAAGGGACTTCGCCCGTTGCGCCGCACCGCGTTGCTGGTCGACCCGCCTGCCGGAATGGTGCCGGATGCCTGGCCGATGGTGGTTGATGTCGAGGAGCAGTTCTACCTCAAGCCCGACGCCGGCAAACTGCTGATCTCGCCGGCGGACGAAACCCTCTCGGAACCCTGCGACGCCCAGCCCGAAGAACTCGACATTGCCATCTGCGTCGACCGCATTCAAACCGCCTTTGACCTGCAGATCCGCCGTATCGATCACAAATGGGCCGGGCTGCGCAGCTTCCT
>JAHJUC010000408.1 GCA_018829385.1 Alphaproteobacteria bacterium | reverse complement strand
TCAAGCGCGGCGAGCCGGTCACCGATCCCGACAAGATCGTTTCGATGAAGGTTGCGGCTGACGCCAAGGCTTAAGCAGTTCTTGCGCGCGGGATAGAGAGCTTTCGGGCTTCCGGTCCCGCGCGTTTTTATTTGGGGCACGCCAGGTGCGGGTAGACCTTTTCGATTTCGAGCTTCCCGAAGAGCGCATTGCGCTCAGGCCGGCAAATCCGCGCGACAGCGCCAGGCTGTTGCGGGTTGGCACTGACGGAAGCCTCGCGGATCTGTCGGTCGGCGATCTGGCCGATCTGCTCGAACCCGGCGACGCGCTGGTGTTCAACGATACCCGCGTCATTCCCGCCCAACTCGAAGGGTTTCGCATCCGCCGCGATAACCGGCAACGCATCTCCGCAACCCTGCACATGCGCTCTGGGCCCGATCGCTGGAAAGCCTTTGTTCGTCCGGGCAAGCGGATCAAGCAGGGGGATCGGCTGTCATTCGGCGGCGACGGCGCTACCTGCCTGACCGGTGTGCTCGACGCCACCGCGGGCGAGCGGGGCGAGGGCGGTGAACTTGAACTGATCTTCGATCTCAGCGGCCCGGCGCTTGACGAGGCAATCATGGCCACCGGCCACATCCCGCTGCCGCCCTACATTGCCTCCAAGCGCGGCGAGGACGATCAGGACCGCAAGGATTACCAGACGATCTATGCCCGCGAGGATGGCGCGGTCGCGGCGCCCACGGCG
The DNA here is from genome assembly GCA_018829385.1 of Alphaproteobacteria bacterium. GTDB lineage: Bacteria > Pseudomonadota > Alphaproteobacteria > Rhizobiales > Rhizobiaceae > Hoeflea. Next base: position 3,738 of record JAHJUC010000408.1, on the reverse strand, counting down.
GGGCTGCATTTCACCGACGCGCTGTTTGAAAAACTCGATGCGCGCGGCATCTCCCGGCATTTCGTCACGCTGCATGTCGGCGCCGGCACTTTTCTGCCGGTCAAGGCGGACGACACCAGCGAGCACAAGATGCATTCTGAAATCGGCCATGTCAGCGCCGGGACGGCAGATGCGCTCAACGCGGTTCATGCACGCGGCGGCCGGGTCGTCTCGGTCGGCACCACCTCGCTGAGGCTGCTCGAAAGCGCCACCGGCGAGGACGGCACGATCCAGCCCTGGTCGGGACCGACCGACATCTTCATCACGCCCGGCTACCGGTTTCGCGCCGTCGACGTGCTGATGACCAATTTCCACCTGCCGCGCTCGACGCTGTTCATGCTGGTCTCGGCCTTCTCGGGGCTCGAAACAATGCGAAATGCCTACCGCCACGCGATTGAAAAGGGCTACCGTTTCTATTCCTATGGCGACGCCAGCCTTTTGTTCCGGAGCAACCCGTGACTTCTGACACCTTCCAGTTCAAGCTTCTCGCCACCGACGGCAAGGCCCGGCGTGGCGAGATCACCATGCCGCGCGGCGCCATCCGCACGCCGGCCTTCATGCCGGTTGGCACCGGCGGCACGGTGAAGGCCATGTACATGGACCAGGTCCGCGACCTTGGCGCCGACATCATCCTGGGCAACACCTATCACCTGATGCTGCGTCCCGGTGCGGAGCGGATGGCGCGGCTCGGCGGGCTGCATGAATTCGCCCGCTGGCCGCACCCGATCCTGACCGATTCCGGCGGCTTCCAGGTGATGTCGCTGTCGGCACTCAGGAAGATCGACGAGCAGGGCGTCACCTTCCAGTCGCATATCGACGGCTCGCGCCACGAGATGAGCCCGGAGCGCTCGATCGAGATCCAGGGCCTACTCGGCTCCGACATCCAGATGCAGCTCGACGAATGCGTGCGGCTGCCCGCCAGCGAAACCGAGATCGAGCGCGCCATGGAAATGTCGCTGCGCTGGGCCGAGCGATGCCGCGTGGCGTTCGGCGATCAGCCCGGCAAGGCGATGTTCGGCATCGTCCAGGGCGGCGATATCGCGAAGCTGCGCGAGCGCTCGGCTATTGGTCTCTCCGGGCTCGATCTGAAGGGCTATGCAGTCGGTGGCCTGGCTGTGGGCGAGCCGCAGGAGGTGATGCTCGACATGCTCGACGTCACCTGTCCATTGCTGCCTAAGAATAAGCCGCGCTACCTGATGGGCGTGGGCACGCCCGACGACATGCTGAAATCGGTCGGCCGCGGCATCGACATGTTCGATTGCGTGATGCCGACGCGCGCCGGCCGCCACGGCTTGGCGTTCACCCGCCACGGCAAGATCAACCTGAAGAACGCCCGCCACGCCGAGGACCACCGGCCGCTGGACGAGGAAAGCTCATGTCCGGCGGCGCGCGACTATTCCCGTGCCTATCTGCACCATCTGGTCCGCTCCAACGAAATCCTCGGCATGATGCTGATTACCTGGAACAATCTGAGCTACTATCAGGACCTGATGGCCGGCATCCGCGCGTCGATCGAGGCGCAGCGGTTCGATGCGTTCTCGGCCCAGACGCAGGAGCGGTGGGCCCGCGGCGATATCGCGCCGCTGGCCTAATGCGTGTCGCGCTCAATTGTATTCAATTGAGCGCTAACGAACATGCATCATTTCAAAGTGCTACAGCGCTGCGCATCCAATAGGATGCGCAGCGCTGTAGGGTATCAGTTTCAGCTGGCGTCGAGCACCTTCTCGCAGTGCGACGGGCCGCCCTTCGGGGCGGCGTGATCGGTGACGGCGCGGATCGATTTGATCGTGTAGTCCTTGTTGACCGACAGTTCGACGACGCAACGCTTGCCGCCCGAATAGCCGCCGCGCCAAGTGTACTGCGTGCCGCCACTGTCGGAAATCGGAGGTCCGTAGGCTGCGAAGAAGGTGCCTGCCGACTTGCCGTTCCAGCGCGCCTGCAGCGGGTTGGACGCCATCGTTGCAGTGGTACAGGCCGAAAGGGCACCGGCAAAAACTGCCAGGATTGCAAGCCGGAATTTCATGATCGACATTTCCTTGGACATCGTTTGATGGGACGCGGCAGCGCTGACCGCGATCCCTCATAGCGGATTCCACGGCGTTGGAAAATCGTTTGTCGGGCAAGACGGGTCGGAAGCGCAGTTTTCGTCAGGATAGCCCCGATGCCGATCATTGGTATGTGGTCATATGACACAAGCAACGGTCCCAAGGGCGGTTGACCGGGATTTTCATGAAGCGCATTGTAACCGTTGGGAGCTTTGGGGGGCTCTGACAACAACAGATCGAGGATTGGCCGATGAATAGTTTGAAAGTGGCAATTGTTGTCCTGGCAGCCGGAACGCTGGCAGCCTGCACGACAACCGAGAAAACAGTCAGCGGTGCCGGAATAGGTGCAGCCGTTGGCGCCATTGCTACAAACAGCGCAGGTGGCGCTGTCGCAGGCGCACTGATCGGTGGCTTTGGCACCTATCTGTTCGAAACCGCCGATGGCAAATGCCAGTACCGCAATTCCAGGGGCAAGGTCTACACGACGCGGTGCCACTGGCGGAGATAGCCGGAACTTGCGTTTACCGGGACCGGCGGCAGCGTAGGGGGAGCAGCCATGAAGCTGTTTGCCATCGTCCTGGCGCTGGTGGCCGTGGCGGGGATGGCGTTTGGCTGGTGGGGGCTGGAGACGGTCTCCGGACGGCGGCATTTCGATGAAATGGCGGGCATGATCCCGCTGTTTGCGGGTGTCGGATCGATCATCCTGCTGCTGCTTGCCGCGATCCTGTATTATTTTGGCGGTCGATAAGGTCGACAGCTGTGCGATCACTGCCGACGGCAGCATCGCTGTCAAGCAGTTGCTGCCTTACGAGATCGAAATGATCTCGAGCTCCTGATCGCCGACCTCGACCACATCGCCCACCGCCTTGCCCATCAGCGCGCGGGCGACGGGGGAAGCAAAGGAGATCGAGCCGGACCGGGGTTCGGCTTCGTCCTCGCCGACGATACGGTAGGTTTGCGGCGGACGGTCGTCGCGGGCATAGGTCACGGTGGAGCCGAAGACGACCACGCCGTGGGAGACCGGATCGGGTATCATCTCGGCGGTATGCACCCTTTCGGCGAAGTAGCGCGCGTCGCGCAACGGGGCGGCCTGCTGGCGGCGCTTCTCATTGACATCCTCGATCGCGTTTGCCGCCTCGAATGCCGCTCGAGCCGCCTCGAGGTTCGCCTGCAACTGTTTCAGCCCGTTGAGCGTCACCAGGTTCGGATGCGGAGAGATCGGCCGGTCTGGCAGCTGCGTTTCGGCCGCGGTTTCGGAACTCTCTTCCTTGGTGAAGGCGACGCTCACTGCATTTCTCCGTTTCATGTGCTGGCGGCGGGCAAGACGATTGCCTCGCACACCGTGGACCATCGAGCATAGGGTGAAACGGCGCGGCGAGGCAATGCCGGTCCGGGCACGGTCAACGCGATCCCGACGGCATGGTTCCGGGACGGTGATGGATTCCAAGAGAAGCGACCCGGTGGACCCGTCGAGCAGACTTGCAGACGGGCCGGGGCGTCTCTCAGGTCTGGGGGGCAGCCGCCTTTATCATCTGGACGCCGTTGATCTTGAAGCTGCCGTCTGGCTGGCGTTCGAGCGAATAGAGGGCTGTCCAGTCCTCGCCGTCCGGGGCCTGGATGATGACTTCCTGGACAATTCCGGATCCGTCGGCCG
>JAHJUC010000407.1 GCA_018829385.1 Alphaproteobacteria bacterium | reverse complement strand
CGGGCGATGCGGCCGGCGACCGGCTCGCCCACCAGGATATCCGGCGCCGTGAACCGCTTGACGTCAAATGCCAGCGGCAGCACCAACGGCCCGCCATCCGACTGGCTGTCCGCCCCTTGCGGAAGCCGCGCCAGTTCCACCGCGTCAATGGTCAGGTCGTCGATCGCCAGCCCGGCGCTCAACAGCGCCAGCGGCGACCAGTCGATCCGGATTCCCTTGAGCAGGAGCCAGGGCTCGCCATCGGCAACGCTCAGGAGCACATGCCCGATGCGCGTCGACCCCGACAACAATCCCTCGATTCGGTCGATCTCGATGTTTTGCGCCGGGCTTGAGCCGAGCCGGTTCAGGGTCAGCGCAATCAGCCGCCCGCCGGGTGTCGTGGCAAATACGAACACCAGGCCCGCCAGGAGCACCAGAATGGCAATGGCAAGCCACCGGACCACGCGCCGGATCAAACCCGGACGGGATCTGTCTCTTTGCTTCTCCGCCATGTCAGAATGCCTGCCCGATCCCTGCATAAATCCCGTAATCGGGATCCGTGGGCTCCTTGTTCAGCGGCACGGCGACGTCGATGCGAAGCGGCCCGAACGGAGTGGAGTAGCGCAACCCCAGACCGGCGCCGGCCTTGAACCGGGCGCCGGAAAAATTCTGGTTGCCGCTGACGAGGCCCGCATCAACAAAGGGCACGATGCCGATCGTGTCGGTCACGCCAATGCGCAGCTCGGCCGAGGCTTCGACCACCGAGCGGCCGCCCGTGGGCGATCCCGCCGCATCGCGCGGGCCGATGTCCTGATAGCCATAGCCGCGCACCGAGCCGCCACCGCCGGCATAGAACCTGCGGTTGGCCGGGATGGCGGCAAGATTGGCGCCGTAGATCGTCCCGGCGGCTACCCGGCCGGCAAGGACGAAGCGCTTCTCGGCATCGAGCGCCCGGTAGGCCGAGGCTTCCGCGCGCAGCTTGACGAAGGTGGCTCCGCCATTGATCTCGTAGGTCGGCTCGGCCAGAAGCGACAGCCGTGTGCCGGTGGTCGGGTTGAGCCTGTTGTCACGGGTATCGCGAACATATTCGAGCGGCACGGCCACTGTGATGGTTTCGCGATTGACGTTGAAACTGTCGGTCAGCTTGGCATATTCGACATCGACGCCGGCCGAGACCGTCTGCTCGGACGTCAGCTCATAGGATATCCCCGCCAATGCCTGGACGGAAAATCGGCGATAGGCATCGGGGTTTTCCTGCTTGACTTCAAGCTTCGAGGTGAATTTCGACGCCGGCCCGAGCACGCCGGGTTTCTCGAACAGCAAGGCGCCGCGCCAGGTCAGGTCTTTCGCCTGGGCGGTCTGGCCAAGGCTGCTGACCGAGCCCTCGATGCGCAGCTTCTCCGCCCGGCCAAACAGGTTCCGGTGGCCCCAATAGGCCTCCAGCCCGCCGCCATCGGTGGAGGAATAGGTGGCGCCCGCGCCGAGGAAGCGATGCTTTCGCTCGGCAACGCTCACTGCAACCGGAACGGAACCATCCGCCGACAGGCTTTCGCTGCCACGCACCGTCACGCTCGAAAACACCTCGAGCGCCCGCAGCCGTTTTTCCGCTGCCGCCAGCGCTGCCGGATCATACTGGTCACCCTGGGGGATCCCCGCCATCCTGGCGATAAAATCCCGGTCGACGCTTTCCGCTCCCTCCACTGCTGTCTGACCGAATGGCGCGACAGGCCCGGCCTCGAGCTGAAGCGCCACATCGATGACGCCGCGCGCGTGGTCGGCGACCACATCCCGGCCGGAGACCCTGGCAAACGGGTGCCCGTTCTTTTCCAGCTCCTGCACCAGCGCGTTCTCGGCGTCGAGAATGACAGTCGATTTCGCCAGCTGGCCAGAGATAAGCCCCTGCTCGTCAGCCGCATAGGCGCGCCCGTCAACATCGCGGACCGAGACATCGCCAAACCGGAACGGCTTGCCGGGTTCTACCAGGATGCGAACCGGAACCGCTCCGCCGCCGCTCAGATCGGCGTCAGGCGGCAGGTCTGCCAGCCGCCTGCCGTCAAGAAGAATGCGGACTTCGCCGGCATAGCGCGCATTTTCATACAGTGCCGCGATCAGCTGTTCGAAATCGCCGTTTGCCCGCTGGATCAGCCCGATCGACCCCGCCACCGGGCGATCGGCCCCTTGCACGAGCGATGAAGCAGCTTCCAGTTCCGCCTTCAAGGCGCCGTCGGGGTCTTCGCCGGCAACCTCAAGGGTGACCGAATAGGAAAGCGGGTCAACCACCTCAACCGCGTCTGGCGTGTCGCTTTCGAACAGCTTGAAGCCAAGGATCTCGAACGCCTGCGCCCGGTCCGCGGCAAAGCCGCCCGCACAGCCCAGAATCAGGACAGCCGAAAGGGTTCGCAGCCACAAGGAGCCGCGCGCCCGGGAAATCATGTCCTGCGCGTCTGTCATCATCACCAATCTAGCAGGCCACAATGAACGGTTGCTGAACATTGTGGCCCATGTTCCATGCTCTCAGCCAAGCACATCGCTCCCTTATATAGAACAACCGGTTGCTTTGTCGCCCTCTTGCGGTCAGCCGCGGCCGAAGAAATCGCCCTTGCCGAGCGGAACGCCATTGTGGCGCAGGATCGCGTAGGCCGAGGTCATGTGGAAATAGAAGT
>JAHJUC010000406.1 GCA_018829385.1 Alphaproteobacteria bacterium | reverse complement strand
CCGGCCGCGCGGCTTTACAGTCCGTGCCAACCACCCTAACGGTGGGATGAGGACAAAGACAACAGGGTTGAGGCGCCATACACCAGGTCGCCCACAACGGGATGGAGACACATGCCAGGGACGGACAAGTCAGATCGCTCGATTTCAGCAGTGACCGATCAGGAGGCGCTGGATTTCCACTCCCGCGGCCGGCCCGGCAAGCTTGAAATCAATCCGACCAAGCCGATGTCGACACAGCGCGATCTGTCGCTGGCCTATTCGCCGGGCGTCGCCGTTCCGGTCAAGGCCATCGCCGAAGACCCCTCGCGCGCCTTCGACTACACCGCCAAGGGCAACCTCGTGGCTGTCATCTCCAACGGCACCGCCATTCTCGGCCTGGGCAATCTCGGCGCGCTGGCCTCCAAGCCGGTGATGGAAGGCAAGGCGGTGCTGTTCAAGCGCTTCGCCGACGTCGATTCCATCGATCTGGAAGTCGACACAGAGAATGTCGACGAGTTCGTCAACGCCGTGCGGTTTCTCGGACCGAGCTTCGGCGGCATCAATCTCGAGGACATCAAGGCGCCCGATTGCTTCGTCATCGAGAGCCGCCTGCGCGAACTCATGGACATCCCGGTGTTCCATGACGACCAGCACGGCACCGCCATCATCGCGGTCGCGGGGCTGATCAATGCGCTGCATCTGACCGGCCGCGACCTCAAGACCACCAAGCTGGTCTGCAACGGCGCGGGAGCAGCGGCAATCGCCTGCGTCGAACTGGTCAAGGCCATGGGTTTTGCGCCGCAGAACATCACGCTCTGCGACACCAAGGGTGTGATCTACAAAGGCCGCACCGAAGGCATGAACCAGTGGAAATCGGGCCATGCGATTGAAACCAAGGCGCGGTCGCTGGCCGACGCCATGGACGGCGCCGACGTCATTTTCGGCCTGTCGGCCAAGGGTGCGCTGACATCCGAGATGATTGCCTCGATGGCGAAGAACCCGATCATCTTCGCCATGGCCAACCCGGACCCGGAAATCACGCCGGAGGAAGTCGCCTCGATCCGCAACGACGCGATCATGGCGACGGGCCGCTCGGACTATCCCAACCAGGTCAACAATGTCCTGGGCTTCCCCTACATCTTCCGCGGCGCGCTCGATGTCCGCGCCACCACCATCAACGAGGAGATGAAGATCGCCGCCGCCAATGCGCTGGCGGCGCTGGCGCGCGAAGACGTGCCCGACGATGTCGCCGCCGCCTACCAGGGCGTGCGTCCGCGCTTCGGCCCGCAATACATCATCCCGGTGCCGTTCGATCCGCGGCTGATCTCGGCCATCCCCGTGGCCGTCGCCAAGGCGGCGATGGATTCGGGCGTGGCGCAGAAGCCGATCCTCAACATGGATGCCTATGCGCAGGAACTCTCGGCCCGGCGCGATCCGATCGCCTCGACGCTGCAGCGGCTTTACGAGCGCGTCCGCCGCCATCCGCGCCGCGTCGTCTTCGCCGAGGGCGAGGAAGAGCAGGTCATGCGCGCTGCCGTGTCCTATGTGAACCAGCGGCTGGGCACCGCCTGCCTGCTGGGCCGCGAGGAGCAGATGCGCGAGACCGCCAAGCTCGCCGGCATCGATCTCGACCGTCCCGGCATCGAGCTGGTCAATGCCCGCGTTTCGCGCCGGGTCGACGCCTACACCGACTATCTCTACGCACGGCTGCAGCGCAAAGGCTACCTTCATCGCGACTGCCAGCGGCTGATCAACACCGACCGCAACCATTTCGGCGCCTGCATGGTCGCACTCGGAGATGCCGACGCCATGGTCACCGGCACCACCCGTAACTACTCGACCGCGCTCGAGGACATCCGCCGCTGCGTCGACGTCAAGCCGGGCCACCGGATGATCGGCGTTTCCCTGGCGCTCTGCCGCGGCCGCACCGTGTTTGTCGCCGACACCGCAGTCATCGACATGCCGAATTCCGAGGAACTGGCCGACATCGCCGAGGAAGCCGCCGGCATGGCGCGGCGCCTGGGCTACGAGCCGCGGGTGGCGATGCTGGCCTACTCCACCTTCGGCCACCCGACCGGCGAACGCTCCGAGCGCGTGCGCGACGCGGTCAAGATCCTCGACAAGCGCCGGGTCGATTTCGAATATGACGGCGAGATGGCGGCCGACGTGGCGCTCAACGCCACGGTGATGGAGCAATAT
>JAHJUC010000405.1 GCA_018829385.1 Alphaproteobacteria bacterium | reverse complement strand
GGGCCGGACCCGCATCGAGGTTGCCCGGGAGGTGCTTTCGGACTATCTGGCGGGTCGCGACATGAGCCGTCCGCTCGGGGTGATCGCCTACGGTCACCGGCGGCGCGGTGACTGTGCGGATATCGAGACGCTGTTTCCCGCAGGCGTCCATGGTGCAAGCGATGTTTCCGCCCGCCTGAACGCGCTCAATCCGAAAGGCAAGACACCGATCAGTGCCTCCCTGAGAGAAGCCGCCAAGCAGATCCCGCGCACGGCCGAAGAGGCCGACATCGTTCTAATAACCGATGGCATCGAAACATGCGTGCCGGATGTCTGCACCATCGCCGACGAGCTTGCGGAATCGGGTATCAAGATACGGGCCCACGTGGTTGGGTTCGGGCTGTCGGAAGCCGAGGCCAACACTCTTGCCTGCATCCCCGGGCGGACCGGAGGCAAGCTGCTGCGACCGGGCACGGGACAGGAGCTGGCCGACGCGCTCAGACAGACGGAAAGCCAGGCGCCAGCCGAGGATCCGGCGATATCGGCGGAGGTGAAGCTGTTCATTCTGCTCGGGAACAACGGAATGCCGGAGCGATACACGTGGTCGCTGCGTAACGATGACACCGGCACCGTGACCGAACTCGCAGAAATGACCGGCGATGCGCGCTATTCGCCCTTCCCTCTCGATCTTGACGAGGGCCGCTACACGGCCCTGCTTTCAACCGCCAGCGGGTCGGGGGAAACCAGTTTCGAGATCAGGAATTCCGAATCCAGGTCGATCGAGGTGGCTCTGGCGGGCGATCTGCCGGATATCACGCTGGTCAATCGCGGGCCCTATCTCGCCGGGCACAATGCGCTGTTCGACCTCACCATCAACCGGGAGGGGCTGAATGTCGGCGGCGCCGATTTCCAATTGACGCTCTACAAGGCGAAGCCCGGCGGCGACCCCGACGGTGCGGCGATCACCTGGTCCTATGTCAGCGGAAGCGCCGGACAGAAGGCAAATGCACTGGCCCTGCCGTCCGAGCCGGGAGAATTCATCGTCACGCTGGAACGCGGCGATGGAACGATCGTCGGCTCGACCCGCATTGAAAGCCAGGCCGATCCCGCGGTTCGTCTCGTCGTACCCTCGGTTGTCGCCCCAGGTGCAGATATCACGTTCGAAAGCTTTGGCAGCCAGGGTTCGAGCGATCTGGTCAGGGTCCAGAAAGACGGCGTCGACGTCGGTTGGGCGCTGACGTTGGGCAGCATTGCCGAAGGCAATCCGCTCGCAGCACCTGAAGCGGAAGGGACCTACGACCTCGTCTATGAAATGGGCGATGCGCGCACGGAAAAGGCCCGGGTCTCCTTTCGGGTCGGTCAAGCCGGTACGCCAACTGCCCAACCGGTCGAGAAAACCGACGCGCAAGCCCTGCCGCAAAGCGGGTCCCAGGGCGAGGTCGAGGCGACGTTCAAGGTCGGAGAGGCTTTCAAAAGCCTTCAGGTGCAATGGTCGGCGATCCCGATTGATGAAAACCTGCCGCTCGATGCCTGGGCGCCCAGCGACCTCGCGCCGAGCATGAGCGGCTCCTTCCTTCCGGGCCGCTACCGGGTGACAGGAGATGCCGGCGACATGCAGTTCGGCGGCAATGTCCACATCACGACGGAAGGCCCGAATGTCTTCGAGATCGGGCTTGTGGCCGAACCCGGATCGGACCCCGGCGGTCCCCTGACCGAGGACGGCGCCAGCGAATTGCTCGATCGGCTTGTTCCGAACCGCAAACCCGCCAATTGAGGATAAGACCCATGCGGAAGATCTTTCTGGCAACGGTCGTCATTGCTTGCGGCGTTGCTTCCCAGGCGATAGCTGAAGAAAAGGCGCTGGTCGCCGAATGTACCGGAAACGGCGCACGCTTCTTTCTCTCCGATCTGACCATTGACGAGGCATCGGTTGCGGCAGGCACGGAGCTTCCCGCCGCGGCCGGCGGGATCCTGATCATTGGAGCCGGGCGCAAGCCGGAATGGTCAATGGCCTCCCGCAAGCAGATCGACCGCGAGTGCGGCGGACAGGGACAGGAGGAGGTCGAGCTGTTCCCCGGCGGGCTGCAGCCGCGCGACGGGAACTGGCGCACGGTGGTCAAGGCCACGCGCATGGAAGGATGTCCGGAGATGCTGGCAAGCGCGATGACCGCGAAAAACCAGGGACCACAGACAACCACTCGGCGCGTCAGCTTCCCCAAGCCGTTCGATCCCAACAAGCTGCCGCGGGACTTCAATCCCGGCCACAGCTGGAGTGCCGCGGGCGACAATCGCTGGACCGCATCGATCTTCACGCAAGGCGTCGATTATGGCGCCGAGGGGGCGCAGAAAACGGATGTGCGGCTGACCATGGAACTGGTCTCGGAAACGGAGATCCGCAACACCGGGTCGGTCAAGGTGTCACTGCCAGAGTTCGCACAGAAGACGCTGAACATCTCCGGTGACTGCCGTGTGATCACGGATTCGGTCTCAACCTGGATCGGTGGCTGACCAGACGATAGCCTTGATGCACGTTTTCCAGCGTCACGGCTGGCCTTGAACCTGTTGCGTCGAAGTGCTGCCTTGCCAAATCCATTTTATCGAGTATTCTTGATATATAGATTTGGCGTAGGCACTCATCAACCCGCACCAAGATTGCACTTCAAGATCACAGTTATCAGACAAGCGAGAAAATCATGGCAGACAAGGTCTACAACGTTCTGTTCCTCTGCACTGGCAACTCCGCCCGCTCGATCCTTGCGGAAGCGATCATGAACCGGGTTGGACAGGGCCGGTTCAAGGCCTATTCGGCCGGCTCCCAGCCCAAAGGGGAAGTCCACCCCTACACGCTCGACTTGCTGCGGCAGATGAATTTCGATACCGGCTTCGCACGCTCGAAGGACTGGGACGAATTCACCCTGCCCGGCGCGCCGGAACTGGATTTCGTGTTCACCGTCTGCGACAACGCCGCCAACGAAAGCTGTCCGGTCTGGCCCGGTCAGCCGATGACCGCCCATTGGGGTGTGCCCGACCCGGCTGCCGCCGAGGGAACCGAAGCCGAAAAGCGGCTGGCGTTCTCGGAAGCGTACCGGATGCTCAATGCGCGGATCTCCATTTTTACCAGCCTGCCATTGCAAAGCATCGATCGGCTTGCCTTGCAAAAACGGCTTGATGCCATTGGCCGGACATCCGACATGGACGGCGCCGCCTGACCAGCCATTTCGATTGCAGCCTCGGCCGCCACGATTCGCGTATGCATCGTTCTGGCGTGGCTATCGGTTTTTCCGATATCGCAATTCTGATAAAAGTATTTGCGGAGTCACAGTGGCCGTATCAGTCTTAGCTCCCGACGCTGGTCGCTATTTTGGCGGCCACCAACGGTGGGAGCTCAAGCAATGAAAAAGATCTTGAATACATGCACGGCGATGGCAATGGCGCTTTCGGTGATGGCACCGGGATTGGCATCGGCTGAAATGATGAAAGAAGTCGGACCGGGCGAAGGCCAGGTCAACATCGTTGCCTGGGCCGGTTACATCGAGCGCGGGGAAACCGACAAGGCTTTCGACTGGGTCACCAAGTTCGAGGAAGCCTCGGGCTGCAAGGTCAATGTCAAGACCGCCAACACATCCGACGAGATGGTGGCGCTGATGAACGAAGGCGGCTTCGACCTCGTCACCGCGTCCGGCGACGCATCGCTCAGGCTGATCGCGGGCAAGCGCGTGCAGCCGATCAACACCGATCTCATCCCTTCCTGGTCGACGGTCGACGATCGTCTCAAGGATGCGCCCTGGCACACGGTTGACGGCGTGCATTACGGCACTCCCTACATGTGGGGCCCGAACGTGTTGATGTACAACACGGAAGTCTTCAAGGAAGCTCCCACATCCTGGAACGTGGTGTTCGAGGAAATGGACCTGCCGGACGGCAAGACCAACAAGGGCCGGGTTCAGGCCTATGACGGCCCGATCCACATCGCAGACGCGGCGCAGTACCTGATGTTCCACAAGCCGGAACTCGGCATCAAGAGCCCCTATGAGCTCAACGATGCCCAGTACAAGGAAGCGCTCGATCTGCTTCGGGTGCAGCGCACGCTTGTCGGACGCTACTGGCATGACGCCTTCATCCAGATCGACGACTTCAAGAATGAAGGCGTGGTGGCGTCGGGAACCTGGCCGTTCCAGGTCAACCTCCTGAAAGCCGACAACCAGCCTGTAGCCTCCACCATCCCGCAGGAGGGCGCCACCGGCTGGGCCGATACCACGATGATGCATGTGGACTCCGCCAACCCGAACTGCGCCTACATGTGGATGGAGCATTCGCTGGCCTCCAATCTTCAGTCCGATCTCTCGGTCTGGTTCGGCGCCAACCCGGCCGTTCCCGCAGCATGCACCGACGGCCGCGGCATGCAGACCGCTGAAGGCTGCACCGCCAACGGCCTGGATGATTTCGAGAAGATCAACTTCTGGACCACGCCGGTGTCGAAGTGCGAAAGCCAGGGCGAATGCGTTCCCTACTATCGCTGGGTCTCCGATTACATCGGCGTTATCGGCGGTCGCTGATCCGGCGATCGTAAACTGAGCAAACCTCTCCCTCTCCCATCCGGAGAGGGAGACCGGCGCCTCGCCACACCATCGTGATGCACTCTCGTCTGGACCGGTTCCCTCTTGCAGGGCACATCAGGACTGATTTGGATTCTCCATGCCGTATGCCGTCTCATTTCAACAGGTCTCCCGACACTTCGGATCCGTTCGCGCTGTCGACGCCGTCGATCTGGAGATCGAAGCGGGCGAATTCTTCGCCATGCTCGGGCCGTCGGGATCGGGCAAGACGACATGTCTGCGGCTGATTGCCGGGTTTGAACAGCCAACCTCCGGGCATATCGAGATTTTTGGCGAGACCGCGGAAGGCGTGCCGCCCTACCGGCGCAACGTCAATACGGTGTTCCAGGACTATGCGCTGTTTCCGCACCTCAACGTGGCCGACAATGTCGCCTACGGGCTGATGATCCGCGGCGTCGGCAAGGCCGAACGCACGCGTGAAGCGGAGGCCGCACTCGAAATGGTCAAGCTGCCCGGCTACGGAGCGCGCAAGCCCGGGCAATTGTCGGGCGGCCAGCGGCAGCGCGTGGCGCTGGCGCGCGCGCTGGTCAACAAGCCGAAAGTGCTGTTGCTCGACGAGCCGCTCGGCGCGCTGGACCTCAAGCTGCGCGAGCAGATGCAGGAAGAATTGAAAGTCCTGCAGAAAGCGCTGGGCATCACCTTCGTCTTCGTCACCCATGACCAGGGCGAAGCGCTGTCGATGGCTGACCGGATCGCGGTGTTCAACGAAGGCCGGATCATGCAGACCGGCACACCCGAAGAGATCTACCGTCGCCCGAAAACCCGTTTCGTCGCCGACTTCGTCGGATCCTCCAATGTGCTTTCGCCGCAGCTCACCGAGAGGCTGGCAGGCGTGGCCGAATGGTCGAGCCTCAGGCCGGAAGACATCCGGCTTGGCTCCGAAGGCGGACATGAAGCCAGCGTCACCGGGACCAGTTTTCTCGGCAGCGCGACACGCCTGAGCCTCGATGTGACCGGTGAGAAGATCAGTGTGCTGCTGCCATCGGGTGCGCGCGTCCCGGAACAGGGGGAAAGCGTCCGCTTTTCCTGGGACACCAGCGCCCTGCACCTGATGGGACCTCAGGCATGAGCGCGACAACGCTCCGGACCGGCACCGGCGCCATCCTGCCCGGACGGGGCGGCGTGGGCGGCGCGCTGTCGGACGCCTTCTGGCGCAATCCGAAACTGCTGCTGTTCGTGATGCTGACGCCGCCGCTCCTGTGGCTCGGCATCATCTATCTCGGCAGCCTGTTCGCGCTCCTCATCCAGAGCTTCTTTTCGATCGACGAATTCTCCGGTCTTGTGGTGCGCGAGTTTACGCTCAAGACCTATGGCGAACTGCTGCGCCCCTCCAATCTCGACATCATCGTCCGCACCGTCACCATGGCGGGGCTGGTGACCATCGCCTCCGCGATCATCGCCTTTCCGATCGCCTATTTCGCCGCCCGCTATGCGAAAGGGCGCTGGAAGGCGGTGTTCTATCTCGGCGTGATGCTGCCCTTGTGGTCGAGCTATCTGGTCAAGGTCTATGCCTGGAAGCTGATCCTGGCCAAGGAGGGCATCCTCAGCTGGATCTTCGACAAGCTGCACCTGACCTTCCTGATCGATGCCTGGCTTACCCTGCCGGTGGTTGGCGGCAACTCGCTCTCGCTCAGCCTGACAGGTACGTTTCTGGTCTTCGTCTATGTCTGGTTGCCGTTCATGATCCTGCCTGTGCAGGCGGCGCTCGAGCGGGTGCCCGGCAACCTGCTTGAAGCCTCAGCCGATCTTGGCGCTTCGCCGCGCCAGACCTTCGTCAACGTGCTGCTGCCGCTGGCGCTGCCGGGCATCATCGCCGGTTCGATCTTCACCTTCTCGCTGACGCTGGGCGATTACATCATCCCGCAGATCATCGGCACATCGCACCGTTTCATCGGCATGGCGGTCTACGCGCATCAGGGAACGGCGGGCAACATTCCGCTCGCCGCCGCCTTCACCGTGGTGCCGGTGGTGATCATGGGGATCTATCTGTGGCTCGCCAAACGCGCGGGAGCTTTCAATGCGCTGTGAGACAAGATCGCCGAAGTTCGGGGACAGTTTACTTTTGCGCAATGAGTACATGCCGCTCCGCGCGAATGCGGTAGGCGGAAAAGTAAACTGTCCCCGACATCATACCGGAGGCTCCGATGCGCTCTGACAAGCAAAGCCGCACGCCGATGGGACTGAAGATCGCGGCAGGCGCTGGGCTCGCCTTCCTGCATCTGCCCATCCTGCTGATCTTTCTATACGCCTTCACCACCGAGGACAAAAGCTACCAGTTCCCGCCCCCCGGCCTTACGCTCAAATGGTTTGCGGTGACCTGGAACCGGCCCGATGTCTGGGAAGCGCTGGGCCTCTCGGTCCGCGTCGCCTCGATTTCGACCGTGGTGGCGCTGGTGCTCGGCACGCTCTGCGCAGCCGCAATCTCGCAGACAAGGTTTTTCGGGCGCGAGGCGATTTCGCTGCTGGTGATCCTGCCGATCGCCCTGCCCGGCATCATCACCGGCATCTCGCTGAGGTCCGCTTTCAACCTCGCCGAGATCCCGTTTTCGTTCTGGACCATCGTGCTTGGCCACGCGACCTTCTGCGTGGTCGTGGTCTACAACAACGCTGTGGCGCGGTTCCGGCGGGTCTCAGGCTCGCTGATCGAGGCCTCGATGGATCTCGGCGCCGACGGGTTCCAGACCTTCCGGCACGTCATCCTGCCCAATATCGGCACGGCGCTGCTGGCCGGTGGCATGCTGGCCTTCGCGCTCAGCTTCGACGAGGTGATCGTCACCACCTTTACCGCCGGGCAGCAGGCCACGCTGCCCATCTGGATGCTTGAGGAACTGGTCAGGCCGCGCCAGCGCCCCGTCACCAACGTGGTGGCGATGGTCGTGGTGCTGGTGACTTTCCTGCCCATCCTTGCCGCCTATTACCTGACCCGGGACGGAGACCAGATTTCCGGACAGGGCAAATAACCTACGGGAGAAACGCCATGGACACCCAAATGCTGATCGGCAACCGCTTCGAGGCCGGCACGGAGGCGGAAGAGAAGATCTTCAATCCGCGCACCGGAGCGACCATCCTCAATCTTCCGGAAGCCTCCTCGATCCAGATCGAGGCCGCGGTCAACGCAGCCGAGAAGGCGTTTGCCACCTGGTCGCGCACCACGCCAGCGCAACGCTCGGCCTATCTGTTGAAGATTGCCGACCGGATCGAAGCCGAAGCTGACGGGTTCGCCGCGCTCGAAGCGCTCAATTGCGGCAAGCCGATCAATGCGGTCAGGAACGACGAAATCCCGGCCATCGTCGACTGCTACCGGTTCTTCGCCGGTGCCGTGCGCTGCATGCCCGGCAATGCCGCCGGCGAGTACATGGAAGGCCATACCTCGATGATCCGCCGCGATCCCGTCGGCATCATCGCCTCGATCGCGCCCTGGAACTACCCGCTGATGATGATGGCGTGGAAGCTGGCGCCGGCGATCGGCGGCGGCAACACGGTGGTCTTCAAGCCCTCCGAGCAGACGCCGCTGACAGCGCTGAAATTCGCCAAGATCCTCGCCGACATCCTGCCCGAAGGCGTCGTCAACGTCATTCTCGGGCGTGGCGAGAGCGTCGGTAACGCGCTGATCAATCACCCGAAGATCAACATGGTCTCGATCACCGGTGACGTCGCCACCGGCAAAAAGGTGCTGCAGGCAGCGGCGAAGTCGGTCAAGCGCACGCACCTGGAGCTGGGCGGCAAGGCGCCGGTGATCGTCTTCGACGACGCGGATCTTGATGCCGTTGTCAACGGGTTGCGGGCGTTCGGCTATTACAATGCCGGACAGGACTGCACCGCCGCCTGCCGGATCTATGCCGGGCCGAAGATCTACGACAAGCTGGTGGCCAGCCTGTCGAGCGCGGTGTCGACAATCAAGTACGACCAGGGCGACGACGCCGAAAACGAGATCGGGCCGCTGATCTCGAAGCGGCAGCGTGACCGGGTGGCGAGTTTCGTCGAACGCGCCTCCGAAATGAAGCACATGGAGATCACCACCGGCGGCAAGCCGGGCGACGGCAACGGCTTCTACTACCAGCCGACGCTGATCGCCGGCGCGCTGCAGTCAGACGAGATCGTCCGCCGCGAGGTGTTCGGCCCGGTGGTGTCCGTCACCCGCTTCTCGGACGCGGAAGAAGCCGTGACCTGGGCCAATGATTCCGAGTACGGCCTCGCCTC
>JAHJUC010000404.1 GCA_018829385.1 Alphaproteobacteria bacterium | reverse complement strand
GAGTACCATTGGGGTCCAGTATGCGACGGCTCAGGAACATCCGCTCACTACCGGCGAAGCTCTTGTTACCCAGTTCTCAGGAACCGCCTCGAGGCTGGAGGGAGGCCAGTCGGTTGTCACGACAATCGATCCGGACGGCCCGGTTCTCAAGGCGATCGATCTCCGCGCCCTGGGGCAGGCCCCATCAGGCCAACATTGGATTGATGAACCGCAGCGCGCGCTGGCCAGATCATCGCAAATCGGCCAGGTTTTCGGCATCGCTATCGACGATGCCTCCCCGGCCAATATATATCTCGGCGCCACTTCGGCCTTCGGCTTGCGCCGAACCTATTCGGGCGGCGACTGGATGGACGGCCAGTGGGGCGTCGGCGGCGGTCCCGGCACGATCTGGAAGCTTGACGCCCTGAACGACTATGCCCCGGAAATCTTCGCCACGGTCAATCTTGCTGGCCGCCAGAACAGTGGCCCGGGCATCGGCAACATTGCCTTTGATCCGTACCATCGCCAACTCTTCGCATCCGATCTCGAAAGCGGGATGATCCATGCGTACGCCATCGATGATGGCATGGAACTGGATCGCTATGATCATGGGGTGGAAGGCCGCTCGGGGTTTCTTGACATCGAGACCGGCATGTCGATTTCTCTTCCGACTGTGGAATTTGCCGGAGATGCCGACGCCGATAACCAGATCTGCGATGGAACCGCTTTCGCCTCGGCCCCGGAATGCTGGAATTTTGCCGATTTCCGGCGCAGGGTCTGGGGGCTCGCCGTCCACCGGGATGCAGAGACCGGCGAAGTACGCCTTTATTACGCATTGTGGAGCAACACCGGCTTCGGCAACCCGGATTTCGGTGATGCGGAGCTGCCGGAGAAGACGAATTCGATATGGTCGATCGCACTCGATAACGACGGAGGGTTCGAAAGAGATACAATCCGGCGTGAGTTTCTGGTGCCCGCCTTGCCGGAAGACGAAAATCGCAGCACGGATACGTTTGCCATTTCCGATATAGCGTTCCCGAAATCCGGCGGCCAGGCGTTGATGCTCCTGGGCCAATACCGCGGTATGGCCACCCGTTTCGGCACGGGGTCGCAGGCCGCCCGCGCGCTCTGGCCGGACACCTTTTGGCCGGACTACGCGGAAACCCCGCACCTGCGATGGTTCAAAGACCCTGACGGCCTATGGAGCGCCGTGGATGCCCCGGACCAGACGCCTACCGATATGACATCGGTCAAAACATCAGGCTGGCCTGTCGGCAGGAACTCGGCCGGCGGCGTGGATTTCGGTTTCGGTTCTCGTGACGGGGCAGTCAATGAGGACGATCCGGCCGGGACCGCATGGTTCACCGCCAATCACCTGTGCACCGTCGAACGCCCGTGTCTCGACACGGCTACAGGCGACAAAAGCGTGATTGCTGAGGTGCATGGGCTCATCGGAATTCCAGACCCTAGCCAACAGGCGGAGTCTGTCCAGGAACAGCAGTTCGTCGCAATCGATATCGATGTCAATGTTGGCGACGATGGCGCCGTCGATCTGGCTGAGCTGACGCGAGCGAATGCTGGTGGCGTGGGCGATGTCGAGGTCTATGTTCCCTACGAGGTGACCGCCGCTTCGGCCGAACTTGCCGCAGCACAGCTGTGGCCGGATGATGCGGCCGAGCAGCCCTGGTGGCCGGCGCCGCCGGCTCAGCCCGCTCCAGGAGGTGATGGAGGGACCGGCGCAGCAGGCACGCCCGCACCAGACCTCGCAATCCAGAAGGCCGTGCCATTTGCTTGTGTGCCCGGCAAGGCCTGCAGCTTCGTCATGGTGGTGACAAATGTCGGCGATGCGCCCTACGCAGGCCCGCTGCGGGTGACAGATGGTCTCGCCAATCAATGGGTGCTTGCCGGGTTCGGGCCTGCGGGGTCGACCTGGGTTTGCGCCCAGTTCGGTACGGATGTCATCTGCGACAAGCCGGACTTGCAGCTTGCGCCGGGCGCTGTCGATGTCGTGACCATCGACGTTAACGTGCCGGCGGCTCAGGTTCCCGGCGTCATCCACAATTGCGCTGCAATCCAGCACGCCGCTGACACGGATGATGCAAATCCGGTGAACGACGAGGGCTGTGCCGATCTGGCTTTTGATGGCGCAACGTCCGGCGCCGGTCAAGGCGATCTTCCCGATCTCGCCATGAGCAAGCAGACGCAAGGCGTTTGCGTTGCTGGTCAGCCCTGCGATTTTGTCGTCCAGTTCACCAATGCCGGGACCGTTGCCTTCGACGGCGTGCTGACCTTTGTCGACCTGCTGCCGACGGGATGGAGCTATGCCGGCAAGGCGTCCGGCTGGTGGTGTATGCTGGTCGTGGGCGGCGGCGACCGTTTTTCCTGCAGTATCCAGAAAAAGCTCGACCCAGGCACTTCCGTCGCGGCGGTGGTTTCGCTGCGTCCGCCGGCCGGTGCCACGGGCAGTTTCGAGAACTGCGCATTCATCGACTGGACCCATAACGAGCCGGATGCGCGTCCCGAAAACGACCGCGCCTGCGTGACGGTCGCACTTCAGGAAATGAAGCTCGGTGCGGGCGTCGATCTGAAGCTGGAG
>JAHJUC010000403.1 GCA_018829385.1 Alphaproteobacteria bacterium | reverse complement strand
TCGTCGGTTCCGAGGACGTGGCCGGCCTTGGCCGCGGCAAATCCGATCGGCGGCTTCAACCGCGCCAGCAGGCTTTGTGCATTCGGTTCATACGGCGCGATCAGCGGTGCGGCCAGGGCGGCCAGAACCAGCACCAGGCCGAAAATGACCACGGCGCGCATCGGCCAATCGAGCGCGGTCCAGAGCCGCAATGCCTTCAGAGGCAGCCGAATCAGGCCGCCAAGCGGACCGGTCGTGCTTTCGGGCAGGAGATCAATCGTGGTGTCGGACATAGTCGCCTCCCCTTCTCACGTGTTCTTTCCGAGGCGGACCCTCGGATCAGCAAGGCCGTAGGCAAGATCGACAAGCAGGTTGATGACGATGACGGCCAACGCCACGGCGAGCACGCCGAACTGGAGCACCGGGTAGTCCCGGCGAATGGCGGAGGAGACGAGAAGCTCGCCGATGCCGCGCCAGGAAAACACGGTCTCGATGACGACGCTCCCGGCGGCGGCAAGCCCGGCGATCTGCAAGCCGAGCACGGAGAGAATGGTGATGTTGGCGTTGCGCAGCGCATGCTTGAAAATCACCACCCGCTCGGGAAGCCCCTTGGCTCTGGCCGTGCGGAGATAATCCTGGCTCAGCACATCAAGCATGGCATTGCGTGTGAAGCGGGTCAGGCCGGCAATATAAAAGGTCGCGAGGGCTGTAACCGGCATGATGTAATGCAGCCAGGTGGAATTGCCGGTGGATGGCAGCCACCCCAGCCAGAACGAAAAGATCAGCAGCATCAGGATGGCGAGGACGAAGTTCGGGATGGCGTAGCCAAAAAAGGCGCCGGCCATGATGGCGCTGCCGATCCACGACTTGCGATAGATCGCGGCAGCGATGCCGGCCGGAACGGATATGGCGAACGTCATCAGCACGGCGCCGACCAGCAACTGGACCGATGGCCAGACCCGCTCGGCGAAGATGACACCGACGGGTCGGCGTTCGACCAGGGAAAGCCCGAAGCTGCCGTCGAACAGCGACCGGACATAGCGGACGAACTGCTCGGCATAGGTTCCGTCCAGACCGTAATACTCAATCATCAACTGACGGTCCTTTTCACCGAGGCCCTCGCCGGCGATGAAATCGATCGGATTTCCCGAAAGCCGGGTTGCCAGAAACACGGCGACGATGATGACCAACACGGTCAGGCTCATTCGCAACAATCTGCTGATGAAAAAGTCGAGCATCGGATCCGTCCTGTGAACTTGTCTAGATCGTATGGACATGTTCTGTTACAGGCGTGTTGCCGCTTCGTGATTGTTTTGTGACGCAGTCCCCATCGGCGAGAACAGCTGTATGAATGAGAGCCCGGCAACGCCTGCAGCGAGCGGCGTTGATCAGCAAAAGGTCATGTGATGGATATTTCGAACAACCCGATGTGGCAGGACCGCGAGTTGCCGGTCTGGCGGCAAATCGAGACCGACCTGGAAGTGGATATCCAGACCGGGGTTTACGCTACCGGCGACCGGCTGCCGAGCGAACACGAGCTGACGGCGAAATATGGCGTCAATCGCCATACCGTACGTCAAGCGCTCGCAAGCCTGGCGCAGAAAGGCATCGTCAATGCCTATCAGGGCAAGGGCGTATTCGTCGCCGACGAGCCGTTCGAATACAAGCTGGACCGCAATGCCAAGTGGAGCGAGGTCGAAAACCGTTTCGACGGCGGGGCCGATGGACGCCTGCTCGACAGCTACGAGCAGCCTGCAAGTGCGGCGATCGCGCGGGTGTTGAAGGTCGCTCAGGGAACGCCGCTCATCGTCACGGAAACGCTGCGCACGGTCGGCCCGGGCATCGCCACCTACGGCTACCATATGTTTCCGGCGTCCCGGTTTGACGGGATCGCGCAGGAATTCAGCATAACGGCGAGCTTTACGAAGGCTTTGGCCGCGTTCGGCGTTGACGCATTCTTCCGTGCATCAACCTGGATCGACTGCCGCATGCCTCGTCCGCGCGAGGCGGCGGCGCTTTCGGTCCCCACTTCGCTTCCGGTGATGATCATGACCTATGTGGATACCGATGGCGACGGGATGCCGATCCTGTACGGCCACGGCGTCTTCCCGAAACGCATGATGCGCATCAGGATCGATACTTGATTGCATAGTCTACCTGGCATTCCCTATTTGGATCACCTTCCGGTACAGTCAGAATATCCAAGGTGGATTGCCAAGTTTCCGACTTCGGCTCGCCCTGGCTGTTACACATTTTGGTACGAGACGCCGCCACATCGGTCGTCCTGGTCTTGGCGGTCGAACAGTGCTCTTGAGAGCATGGCGCCGGAATCTTCAAAATGAGACCTGTCGTCCATCAAATCGCTTCCAGCTAAAGATGATCGGCTCAGAGGCGCGAGAGCTTTTCCCGCAGCTCGGTCTTGAGCACCTTGCCGTAATTGTTCTTGGGCAGGGCTGGTTCGAAGAAATAGGCCTTGGGGCGCTTGAATCCGGCAATCAGGGAGCGGCAATGGGCATCGAGTTCGGCGGCGCCGGGCTGTTCCTTCCCTGAAGCGACGATGAAGGCAACGACCTCCTCGCCCCATTCGGGGCTTGGCCGGCCGATCACCGACGCCTCCATCACCGCAGGATGGGTGAGCAGGGCCTCCTCGACTTCGCGCGGGTAGATGTTGGTGCCGCCCGAAATGATGACATCCTTGGAGCGGTCCCGCAGGGTGAGATATCCGTCTTCATCGAGCGAACCCATGTCGCCGGTCCAGAGCCAGCCATCCCGGATGGCCTGGGCCGTGGCCTCGGGGTTTTTCCAGTAGCCCTTCATCACCGGCGCGCCGGCGGCGACAATCTCGCCGATCTCGCCCACCGGCATGTCCTCGCCATCGGCGCCGACCACCCGGACCGAAACACAGGATTGCGCCGTTCCGACGGACGCCAGCCGTTCGCGCCAGCGCGGATGCTGCCGGTCCATGACATCGGCGCGTGACAGCGAGGTCAGCGTCATCGGGCATTCGCCCTGGCCGTAGATCTGGACGAAGCGGGCGCCGAACTGCTCTGTCGCCGCTTCGATGTCGGCGAGGTACATCGGGCCGCCGCCATAGACGATGGTACGAACACCTTCCCCCGCATATCCCGACTGCCGAGCGGCCGCCAGCCAGCGGCTGATCATCGTCGGGGCGGCGAACATGGTGACGTTGCCGAGCCTTGGCGCCAGCGCCGAGAGTTCCTGGGCATCGAACCCGCCCGAAACCGGTATGACATGGCGGCTGCCGCGCAGCACGTGCATGAAATTGTACAGCCCCGCGCCATGCGACAGCGGTGCGGCATAGACCGCCGCATCCTGAGGCAGGACATCGTCGACATCGACGAAAAAGGCGTAAGTCATGGCGTGAAGGTTGGCATTGGTCAGCATCACGCCCTTTGGCTTGCCGGTGGTGCCCGAGGTGTAGAACAGCCAGGCCAGATCATCGCCGGCCCGGGGCACCGGCGCCGCGAGCGCCTCGTCCTCCTTTCCGGAAACCGGTTCGCTTTCGAGGTCGTGAAGTGCGCATGTGGGCGGCAGCAGGGCCGACAGCTCGTCGGCACCCGAGACAAACACCAGCTTGCTGCCCGAATCCCCGATGATGAAGGCGGCCTCGCGCGGATGCAGCTTGGCATTGATCGGAACAGCCGCCGCGCCGCAGAACCAGATGCCGTAAAGCAGCTCGAGATAGGCGGGGCTGTTCTTCATGAAGATGGCGACGCGGTCGCCGGGCTCTACTTTGTACCGCGTCTGCAAAACGGCGCCGATGCAGGCCGCGCGCGCGGCAAACCCGGCATAGGTTGCGACCGGGTCCTCGCCCGACATCAGCGCCGTCGCCCCGGGTTGTCTCTTGGCGGTGCGGACCAGCCATTCTGCCAGATTCATTGTGAGTCTCCATGATCCTTTGGGCAACCTACATCAATCCCAAATGCCGGTCACGGCATGCCCCGCCGCTTCCGTGCCACCATGCGCGCCGTCATCGCTCTGGCCTTTCCAAGGCTTATTGCGCCCGATCTGTGACGCGCGGACTTGCCCACGGCGGCCCGGCATGACATCGACGTTGGATATGCTCGACAACCAGGGAGGCCGTCGCGCCATGCCACATGTTCCGGAAGCGAACGAGGATATCCGCGACCTGTCGGACGGATGGGCCGTCACCGATGGCGCCCACAGCGCGCCGTTGCCGGTTCCCGGTGACGTTCATTCAGCGCTTCTCGATGCCGGCATCATCTCCGATCCCTACTGGCGCGATCGGGAGACGTCGCTCGACTGGGTCCATGAAAGCGAATGGACGGCGACAAAAGCCTTCGATCTGGAGACGAAGCAGGATGGCCCCTGGACGCTGAGCTTTGCGGGAATTGACTGCGTGGCCGAGGTCCGGCTGAACGATGTGCTGCTGGGTCTGCCGCGGAACCGGTTCCTGCGCCACGATTTCGATGCCGGTGATGCGCTTGTGGCGGGCGAGAACCGCCTGCAGGTGGTGTTCCGGTCCAACTCCGCCGAGGCGGAGCGTCTGGCTGGCGCCTCGCCCTACCCGGTCCCCTACATCAGGTGGAACAACCGGCTTGCGCATTACAATTTCCTGCGCAAGCCGCAATGCGACGCCGGCTGGGACTGGAACATTGCCCTGTCGCCGCTCGGGCTCTGCGGCCCCGTCACCTTGAAGCGCAGCCCTCAGGCACGGCTTGACGACATGATGGTGCGGCAGCGGCACCAGCCGGGCGGCGCGGTCATCCTCGAGGTCGATCTGCACTACACCGCTTTCGCGCCGGCCACTGTCGAAACCGAACTCGCGTGCGACGGCATGACAGCCGCACACCCGGTGCAGGTCTGGCCGGGTAATGGTAAGTCTACACTAACATTAACGATCAAGGATCCGGAACTGTGGTGGCCTGCCGGTCACGGGCGGCAGCATCTTTATACGCTCAAGCTGCGGTTCGGGGCGGAACGGCGCACGTTGCGGATCGGGTTCCGGCAGGTCGAGCTCGTCACCGAGGCCGATGACACCGGTCACCGTTTCCTGTTCAAGGTCAACGGGCGCGAGATCTTCATGCGCGGCGCCAACTGGATCCCAGCGGATGCGTTGCCGGCGCGGGCCACCCCGGGGACCGTGCGCGATCTGCTGACCTCGGCGGTCGAGGCCAACATGAACATGATCCGGGTGTGGGGCGGCGGCCAGTACGAACCCGACTGGTTCTACGACATGTGCTCCGAACTGGGGCTGATGGTCTGGCAGGACTTCATGTTTTCCTGCAACCTCTACCCGGCGCATGACCGGGACTGGCTCGACAGCGTGCGGCTCGAAGCCCGGCAGCAGATCAGGCGTCTGTCATCGCAGCCCTGCATGGCGCTGTGGTGCGGCGACAACGAGGTGATCGGCGCGCTCAACTGGTTCGAGGAAAGCAAGGCAAACCGGGATCACTATGTCGCCGTCTACGCGCGGCTCAGCACGGCGCTTGAAGACGCGATTGCCGAAGCTGAACCGGATGTCGCCTTCTGGCCGTCCTCGCCCTCGGTCGGGCGGCTCGATTTCGGTGACGGCTGGCACGACGACACGTCGGGCGACATGCATTTCTGGGATGTCTGGCACTCTTCGAAGGATTTCGAGCACTACCGCACGGTGCAGCCGCGGTTCTGCTCGGAATTCGGCTTCCAGTCGTTCCCGTCCAACC
>JAHJUC010000402.1 GCA_018829385.1 Alphaproteobacteria bacterium | reverse complement strand
CTGCCGCTCGCCAACCGCATTGCCGCCGAACACCTGGAGATCGCCACAGACGATGCCGAGGCGCTGGCCGCCCGGGTGCGCAATGCCGGCGCCATCTTCATCGGCCGCCACACGCCGGAAGTGATCGGCGATTATGTCGGCGGCTCCAACCACGTGCTTCCCACCGCGCGCTCGGCGCGGTTTTCCTCCGGCCTGTCGGTGCTCGACTATGTCAAGCGCACCTCTATCCTCAAGCTTGGGTCCGAGCAGTTGCAGTCGCTCGGCCCTGCTGCCATAACGTTGGCTGAAGCCGAGGGGCTTGATGCTCATGCGCGCTCGGTTTCGATCAGGATGAACCGGCGTGACGAAGGGCTGGATGGGGGCCTGTAACCAGAATGGCAGCGGCGGACACTCAACGGCTCGCAGATGTTGTGCTCGATGAAACCATCGGCCGCGCAACCCCTGACGTGGAGCACGAGCGCGCCGTCGCCATTTTCGATCTGATCGAGGAAAACAGTTTCGAGCCGGTCGGTCATGACAAGGGGCCCTACAAGCTCAAGCTCTCGCTGATTGATTCCAAACTGGTGTTTTCGATCACCACGCAGGCCGACGAGCCCGTCGCCACCCACATCCTGTCGCTGACGCCGTTCCGCCGCATCGTCAAGGACTACTTCATGATCTGCGAAAGCTATTACGAGGCCATCCGCTCGTCGACGCCGAGTCAGATCGAGGCAATCGACATGGGCCGCCGCGGCATCCACAACGAAGGCTCGCAAACCCTCATGGACCGGCTGGACGGCAAGATCCGCATGGATTTCGACACCGCCAGGCGGCTGTTCACGCTGGTCTGCGTGCTGCACTGGCGCGGATAGGGACCGCCGTGGCGGACGACATGGCCCCGGAATCCGCAAACGCCACGCCCGGCGCGGTGCTGTTCGTCTGCGGCATGAACGCCATCCGCTCGCCGATGGCCGAGGTCATCGCCCGGTCGATCCTGCCCGCCGGCACCTATATAGCTTCCGCCGGGGTGCGCCCGGGCGAACGCGATCCCTTTGTCGATGTGGTGCTGGGCGAGATCGGGCTCGATCTGGGCAGCCGCCAGCCGCAAACGCTTGACGAGCTGGAAGACGATTATTTCGATGTCATCGTCACCCTGGCGCCCGAAGGCCATCACCGCGCCTTGGAACTGACCCGTGGCAACGCCGTTGAGGTGATCTACTGGCCGACTCCGGACCCGACCGTGGCGACGGGGACCCGCGAGCGCATTCTCGACGCCTATCGCGGGGTGCGCGACATGCTTAAGCAACGCATCGCTTCCGGCAAGGGCTGGTCCCGGGGGCCTGCGGGCATGTGAATCAATTTGGTTCACAAAGCGCTCGTCTTTGTGTAGGTTCCGGCCAAATTTCAGGCCTGCGCGTTTTGCGCCGCCTTTTTTAACAGAAAGACAGACACTGAATGGCGAAAGAAGAAGTCCTCGAATTTCCGGGCGTGGTCACAGAACTGCTGCCGAATGCAACCTTCCGGGTGAAGCTCGAAAACGAGCATGAAATCATCGCGCACACGGCAGGCCGCATGCGCAAGAACCGTATCCGCGTGCTTGCCGGCGACAAGGTGCTCGTCGAAATGACCCCTTACGATCTGACGAAAGGCCGCATCACCTACCGCTTCAAGTAAGCGCTAGCTGTGACGCCACCCCATGGCACGATCGCAAAAACTGATCCTCGCTTCCGGCTCCCCGCGCAGGCTTGAGCTGCTCGACCAGGCAGGCATCGCCCCCGACCGGCTGATGCCGATGGATCTCGACGAGACCCCGCAGCGTTCCGAACATCCCCGCTCGCTCGCCCGGCGGCTGTCGCGCGAGAAGGCCGAGGCAGCCCTAGCCCAGACCCGGATCGACCCCGCCTGGAAGGACGCCCATATCCTGGCCGCAGACACGGTGGTCGCCGTCGGTCGCCGCATCCTGCCCAAGGCCGAGCAGATCGACGAGGCGTCGAATGCGCTCTATCTCCTGTCGGGCCGCAACCATCGTGTCTTCACCGGCATCTGCCTGGTCACCCCCGGCCACACCATCCGCCAGAAGATCGTCGAGACCAGGGTGCGCTTCAAGCGGCTGTCCAGGGTCGAGATCGAAAGCTACCTGGCTTCGGGCCAGTGGCGCGGCAAGGCCGGCGGCTATGCCATCCAGGGCCTCGCCGGAAGCTTCGTGGTCAAGCTTGTCGGCTCCTACACCAATGTCGTCGGACTGCCGCTTTACGAGACCGTTGGCCTGCTGACCGGCGAAGGCTACGATGTTCACTACAAGTGGCTCGAGGGCTGAGACAATGAATGACGGCAAGGTAACCCCATTGCGCAAGGCGCAGCCGTGTCCCGAGTGCGGGCGTCCGTCGACGCGCGACAGCTATCCCTTCTGCTCCGAGCGCTGCCGCGGTGTCGACCTCAACCGCTGGCTGACCGGCGGCTATGCCATTCCGGTCACCGAAGTCGAGGACAATCAGGACGAGGATTTCGACGACCGCGGCTAGGGCGGACGGCGGTTTTTTCGTTGATGGCAAAAAACCGCAAAAAGGGTGCTGGACAGTGCCTTTCAAGATGGTATAACGCGCTCGCTTTCGGCGTTGGAAAACTCCTTTGCCGGCAAGTCTCAGGTCCCGCCTTCAAGGCTCACGGACCGGATGCCCGGATAGCTCAGTTGGTAGAGCAGCGGATTGAAAATCCGCGTGTCGGTGGTTCAAATCCGCCTCCGGGCACCACTTCTTTCTTTTATGAAGTCAAAGAGTTCCGATCCGGAACCCGGCGTTTTTGCGATAACGCCTGATCCGGGGCAGGCGGTGTCCGGCAATCCGCCGCTCACCTCTGGTGAATGTAGCGTCCCGGCGCGGGTTCCAGCGGCGGGAAGCCCTTCTCGGCCGCGCCCATCGATGGCGGCGCCGCAGGGCCGCTGCTGTTCATATTCAGCCAGCCGATCCATTCGGGCCACCAGGACCCGTCTGTTGGCTCGGTTTGCGCAAACCAGCTGTCCGGATCGACGTAAAGCGCGCCTTGTGGCCGGTGTCCCACACGGTAGTGACGGTTCGGGTGCCCCGGTTCGGACAGGATGCCGCCATTGTGCCCCGACTTGGTCAGCACGAAGGTGAGGTCT
>JAHJUC010000401.1 GCA_018829385.1 Alphaproteobacteria bacterium | reverse complement strand
TTATTCCGACCTTGACGATTTGATGGAGCCCTGAGCCATGGACATGACCGCACTGATCGCCGATCTGGACGGCATCCGCATCGAGCAGAACGACAAGATCGTTCTGCAGAAGAGCCGGGATTTCTACTGGTATTCGCCGGTACTCAAGCGCCAGCTCGATCACGTGACCGCAGACCTTGTCGCTTCCCCCCGCAACGAGGAGGAGCTGATCCGCATTCTCAGGGCCTGCTACCGCCACGATGTTCCGGTCACACCGCGCGGCACCGGAACCGGCAATTACGGCCAGGCCATGCCCCTGTCCGGCGGCCTCGTGCTCAGCCTCGCCGACATGAACGAGATCAGGGAAATCGCTCCAGGCCGGGTGATCTGTGGCCCCGGCGTCATCTGTTCCGATCTCGACAAGGCAGCGCGCGCCGCCTCCGGGCAGGAGCTGCGCATGCATCCGTCCACGGCCCACACGGCCACCATCGGCGGCTTCATCGCCGGCGGTTCGGGCGGCGTCGGTTCGATCTCATGGGGTGGACTGCGCGATTTCGGCAACATCATCCGCCTCCGCGTCGTCACCATGGAAGAAGAGCCGCAAGTGCTCGAACTCACCGGCGAGGACCTGCACAAAGTCACTCATGCCTATGGCACCAATGGCATCATCACCGAAATCGAGATGCCGCTGGCGCCTGCCTATGACTGGGTCGACGCCATTGTCGGCTTCGACAGCTTCGATGCGGCCGCAACCTATGCCAACGCGCTTGCGCGCCAGGACGGCATCCTGACCAAGCTGATCTCGGTTGTCGCCGCCCCCTGCCCGTTCGACTATTTCAAGCGTCATCAGAAGTTCCTCACGGAAGGCCAGAGCGTGGTTCTGGTCATGGTCGCGCCGCACAGTTACGACGCCTTCAAGGCCTTCACCGCGCGCAATGCCGGCGAGATCGTCTTCGATGCATCCACGGAAACCGACCTCAAGGGGTTGCCGCCGGTGTTCGAGCTGGCCTGGAACCACACCACCTTGCGCGCGCTCCGCGTCGATCCGGCCTGGACCTACCTGCAGGTGCTCTACCCGTTCCCCAACCAGCTCGAGCTGGCCACGAAAATGGACCGGATGTTCCCCGGCGAGTTGATCTCGCATCTCGAATTCGTCCGCTTTGACGGCGACGTCACCTGCTTCGGCCTGCCGCTGGTGAAATTCACCACCGAGGAGCGGCTCGAGGAGATCATGGACCTGCACAATGAAAACGGCTGCCCGATCTTCAATCCGCACCGCTACACGCTGGAGGAAGGCGGGATGAAGCAGACCGACGAGATCCAGCTCGCCTTCAAGCGCGAAGCCGATCCCAAGGGCCTGCTCAATCCGGGCAAGATGATCGCCTGGGACGACCCGGATTATGACTTCGGCACTGGAAAGACCTGGCTGTTCAAGGGCTTGAAACAGGCAAGCTGAGGCCTTTCGAATGCGCGTTCTCGTCGTCCATGCCCATCCCGTCGCCGCAAGCTTCAACGCGAGCCTGTTTCGCATGACCGTCGAACGGTTGAGGAAAAACGGCCACGAAGTCGATGCCATCGATCTTTATGCGGACGGCTTCAACCCGGTGATGAGCGAAGCCGAACGGCTGAACTACCATGATCTCGAAGCCAACCGGCAGCCGGTCGAGGACTATGTCCGGCGTCTGCTCAATGCCGAGGCGCTGGTGCTGGTCTACCCGGTGTGGAACTACGGCTTTCCCGCCATTCTCAAGGGCTGGATCGACCGCGTGTTCCTCCCCGGCGTGTCCTTCGGACTGGTCAACGGCAAGGTTCGGCCGACATTGCACAACATTACCAGGATCGTTGTCGTCACCTCCTATGGCGGATCGCGCTTGCGCACCTGGCTGATGGGCGATCCGCCGCGCAAGATCGCCAACCGGATGCTGCGCGCAACCGTGAAGCCCGGCGCGCCGGTCAACTACCTTGCCCATTATGAAATGAACCTCTCCACCGACAGGACACGGCACGCGTTCATGTCGAAGGTGGAACGTACCCTGGACAGCATCTGATGCGTATTCTTCTGGTCTACTGCCACCCGGTTCCCGAAAGCTTCTGCGCCAGTGTCCGCGATACCGCCTTGCGCACACTCGAGAAGAACGGTCACCAGGTGGATCTGCTCGATCTCTATGCCGAAGGTTTCGATCCGGTGATGCCGGCCGATGAGCGCCGCCGCTACAACGACATGAAACTCGCCGACCACCCGTTCCCCGGCCATGCCGAACGGCTTCGGGCAGCCGAGGGCCTGCTGTTTGTCTATCCGACCTGGTGGTACGGGTTGCCGGCCATGCTCAAGGGCTGGCTCGACCGGGTCTGGACACCTGACCTGACATTCCGCATCCCCGACGGACCCGGGCCGATCGAGCCGCTGATGACCCACATCAATCTTCTGGGCGTGATCACCACCTGCGGTGCGCCGCGCTGGTGGTCCTATGTCGTGGCTCACCCCGGAAAGCGCACCATCCTGCGCGGCATGCGTGCGCTCTGCGGAAAAAGCTGCCGCCGCCTGTTCATGGCGCATTACCTGATGGACAAGTCCACGCCCGAAAGCCGCGCCAGATACATGGCCAGGGTGGAAAAGCGCCTGGCCAGGATCTGAGTCAGGCCTTGAAATTGTTCTGGTCGGGGTGCGCCCGGACGAAAGCCGGCAGCACGTCGCAGGCCTGCCGGATCGCCTGGATGCGTTTCAGTCCGGAAATGTCGGCGCCCCAGCGCTCGGCATTGTAGATCTGCGGGATCAGGCAGATGTCGGCCAGGCCCGGCGCATCGCCATGGCAGAACCTGCCGGTAGCCGGATGGTCCAGAAGCGTTTCGAATGCTTCCAGGCCCTGACCGATCCATTTC
>JAHJUC010000400.1 GCA_018829385.1 Alphaproteobacteria bacterium | reverse complement strand
TGCCTGCGTCTGGTACTACGACAATGGCCGCAAGATGCCCGACGGGCTTGAGGCTGCGGTCACCGATGCGCTGGTCAAGGTCGGCGCCATTGCCGGGCGCGCCTTCGGCGATCCGGAAAAGCCGCTTCTGCTCTCGGTCCGCTCCGGCGCCCGCGCCTCCATGCCCGGCATGATGGACACGGTGCTCAATCTCGGCCTCAATGACGACACCGTTCTCGCCGTCGCCCGCGATTCCGGCGATGAGCGCTTCGCCTTCGACAGCTACCGCCGCTTCATCCAGATGTATGCCGACGTGGTCATGGGGCTCGACCACGAGGTGTTCGAGGAAATCCTGGAAGACGAGAAGGCGCGTCTGGGACACGAACTCGACACCGATGTCAGCGCCGACGAGTGGCGCGTCATCATCGCCCGTTACATGGCGACCATCGAGGAAGAGCTGGGCATTCCGTTCCCGCAGGACCCGCATCAGCAGCTCTGGGGCGCGATCGGCGCCGTCTTTGCCAGCTGGATGAACGCCCGCGCCATCACCTACCGGCAACTGCACGACATCCCGGCTTCCTGGGGCACCGCCGTCAATGTTCAGGCCATGGTGTTCGGCAATCTTGGCGACCAGTCCGCCACCGGCGTGGCGTTTACCCGCAATCCCTCGACCGGCGCCAGGGAGCTTTACGGCGAGTTTCTCGTCAACGCCCAGGGCGAGGACGTGGTCGCCGGCATCCGCACCCCGCAATCGATCACCGAGGCCGCGCGCATCGAGGCGGGCTCCGACCGGCCTTCGCTCGAAAAACTGATGCCGGATGCGTTTGCCGAGTTTCTCGCCATCTGCGACCGGCTCGAGAAGCACTATCGCGACATGCAGGATCTGGAGTTCACCATCCAGGCCGGCAAGCTGTGGATGCTGCAGACCCGGTCCGGCAAGCGCACCGCCAAGGCGGCGCTGAAGATCGCTGTCGACATGGCCGGCGAAGGGCTGATCAGCCGCGAGGAAGCGGTCATGCGCATCGACCCGGCCTCGCTCGACCAGCTGCTGCACCCGACCATCGATCCGCATGCCAAGCGCGACATCATCGGCTCCGGCCTGCCGGCGTCTCCGGGTGCCGCGACAGGCGAGATCGTCTTCACCTCGGAAGAAGCCGTCGAGGCCGCCAAGGCCGGACGCAAGGTCATCCTGGTGCGGGTGGAAACCAGCCCCGAGGACATTCACGGCATGCATGCGGCCGAGGGCATTCTCACCTCGCGCGGCGGCATGACCAGCCACGCCGCCGTTGTCGCCCGCGGCATGGGAACCCCTTGCGTTTCCGGCGCCGGCGGCCTGCGCATCGACGCGCGCAACGGCACGCTGGTCTCGCTCGGCGTGACGCTGAAGGCCGGCGATGTCATCACGCTCGACGGCTCCACCGGCCAGGTGCTCACGGGCGCGGTGGCCATGCTGCAGCCCGAACTGTCCGGCGATTTCGGCCTGATCATGGAATGGGCCGACGCCACGCGGCGCATGAAGGTTCGCACCAACGCCGAAACCCCTGCCGACGCCCGCGCCGCGCGCTCCTTTGGCGCCGAGGGCATCGGCCTGTGCCGCACCGAGCACATGTTCTTTGACGGCGACCGCATCACCGCCATGCGCGAGATGATCCTCGCCGGCTCCGAGGGCGGACGCCGCACGGCGCTGGCCAAGCTGCTGCCGATGCAGCGCTCGGACTTCATCGAGCTGTTCGAGATTATGAAGGGCCTGCCGGTCACCATCCGCCTGCTCGATCCGCCGCTGCACGAGTTCCTGCCCAAGACCGACGAGGAAATCGCGGAAGTTGCGGGCGTCATCGGCGTTTCGGTGGAAAAGCTCAGCCAGCGCGTCGATGAGCTGCACGAGTTCAACCCGATGCTCGGCCATCGTGGCTGCCGCCTGGCGATCTCCTACCCCGAGATTGCCGAGATGCAGGCGCGCGCCATCTTCGAGGCCGCCGTCGAGGCCGCCAAGTCGACCGGCGCGCCGGTGGTTCCCGAGGTCATGGTGCCGCTCGTCGGCCTGCGCGAGGAGCTTGATTTCGTCAAGGCGCGGATCGATGCCGTCGCCCGCGAAGTCATCGGCGAGGCCGGCGTCGACATCACCTATCTCGTCGGCACCATGATCGAACTGCCGCGCGCAGCCATTCGCGCCCATGCGATTGCCGAAGTGGCGGAATTCTTCTCCTTCGGCACCAACGACCTGACCCAGACCACCTTCGGCATTTCGCGCGACGACGCCTCCTCCTTCCTGATGACCTATCAGCAGAAGGGCATCATCGAGCAGGATCCCTTCGTCACGCTCGATATAGACGGCGTCGGCGAACTGGTGCGCATCGCCTCCGACAAGGGCAGGGCGACCCGGCCCGACATCAAGCTCGGCATCTGCGGCGAACATGGCGGCGACCCGGCCTCGGTCAAGTTCTGCGAACAGATCGGCCTCGACTATGTCAGCTGCTCGCCGTTCCGCGTTCCGATCGCCCGGCTTGCCGCAGCCCAGGCGGCCATCGAGAAAAAGCGCACTGCCTGATGCCCGCGCCGTCGGGAACAGGGCGGGGGCGGGGGTAAATTCCTCTTGGAGATTCCGGTTCCAACATTCCGGGACTTCGGAGAAGAAAAAACCAATCCTGGTGTCCGGGCTGTAAGTCCGGACCCTCTCATCGGTCTTCATGGATTGTATTTTGCAGATACATTTCACGGAGACTGATGCCATGGACCTCGTCCCTCTGATCGACCTTATCGGCGAGCCGCAGACCGCGCTCGTCGGCGGCCTCGTGCTCGGGCTGGCTTTCGGCGTTTTCGCCCAGCGCAGCCGCTACTGCACCCGCTCGGCGGTTCTATCCGTCATGGGCGAAAGCGATCTCAAGCCCTTCGCCACCTGGGCCGCGGGCTTTGCCGCCGCGATCCTCGCGGTGCAGGCGCTGCTCGGCGCGGAGATGATCGACGTCTCGGAAACCCGCTTCTTCGCCACGGCGCAGAGCCTGTCGGGCGCGATCGTCGGCGGCCTGCTGTTTGGCGCCGGCATGGTGCTGGCGCGCGGCTGCGTCTCCCGGCTCCTGGTGCTCGGCGCCTCGGGCAACCTGCGCGGCGTCTTCTCCATCGCCATCATCGCCGTGACCGGGCTTGCGACCTACAGCGGCGTGCTGGTGCCCTTGCGTGACGGCATCGGTGGCCTCTGGAACACCGCTGCCATCGGCGGCAACGATCTGCTGGCCCATGCCGGTCTCGAGCGCTGGGCGGGCATTGCGCTTGGCGCGGCTCTCGCCGTGGCCGCACTCGGTTTCGCGCTCAAGGCGCGGCTGTCGGTCTGGCGGCTTCTCGGCGGCATCCTGATCGGTCTCACCGTGGCAGCCGGCTGGTACTTCACCTGGCAGCTCTCGACCCAGGTCTTCGAGCCGATCCAGGCCGAAAGCCTGTCCTTCATCCGTCCGCTTGCCACCACCGGCGAACTGGCGCTCGAGGGCGGATTTGGCGGGCTCGACCAGGGCGTGCTCATCGGCGCGATCCTCGGCGCCTTCGTCGCAGCCCTGCTGTCGGGCGAGTTCCGCTTCTCGACCTTCTCCGAGCCGGGCACGCCGTCGATCTGGCGCTATGCTGCCGGTTCGGTGCTGATGGGCTTTGGCGGCATCCTCGCCGTCGGCTGCACCATCGGCGCCGGCCTCACCGGCGGCTCGGTGCTGGCGGTCTCGTCGCTGCTCGGCCTCGCTTCGATGATCGCCGGCGCGGCGCTGACCCAGCTGGTGCTGAAATCGGTCGCCCGGGAGCGGTCCGGTTCATCCGCCGCGGTCATGCCGGCGGAGTAAGCGCAACCAGATCTGCCCCGGATTGCGCCGCAAGCCGGGGCAGGGCCGAAAGCCTTTGCCATTCCAGCCGATCCTTGACGGCAATCACCGGGCAATCGATGCCGTAGAGCATCTGCGCCACCAGCGCACCGGTCGCGATGATGGCGTCTTCATCAAGCAGAATGATCGCAGCCGGCGCGGTGCCGAGCCGTATCGCCTCGGCCAGCACCGAGGCGCCGGACGACGATCCGCGCCCGCGTTCCATGAACAGCATCGTGCCGCTCAGGCGGGCGCCGTGCTGCGGGTGAAACCGGTCGATCACCTTGCCGCTGGCGCTGTCGAAACCGCCCCAGAAGCTCAGGGGATCATCAAGCTTCAGACAGACGCCTTCAGCCTTGCCGTGAACCAGGCTGCGCATGCTCATGCCCGCACCACCCGTCCTGCCTTCGCCGAATGCAGCGTATCGGCCAGCGTGCCGAAGGCGACATCGACGCCGAGATTGCCCGGCGCGTAATAGGCCCATTTGCCGGAATTGGTCATCACCGCCCCGGAGAGATCCCGGATGATCGATGTGACATAGGTGCAGGTGTCTACTACCACCGTGACGCCGGCCTGTTCAAGCCGTGCTGCGCGGCCGTCGGCTTGGAGCCGATCCCACTCATGCCGCCCGGTGTTGACATAGATCGGCACCGCGAATGGCGCCAGATCGAGCATCGGCATCAGCCGGTCGAATTCGGTGAGCGAGAAATGCGGCGTCCCGAGAGCCACCGCCGTCAGCGCGGCGCCGTCCTTCACCGTGCTCAGGTTTGAGAGGATGTCGGCCACCTCCCTTGGTCCCAGCCGCCCGGCCACCGGCACGTCGAACCCGCCGGTGGCGGTTTCAAGGTCCGGCGCTTCCGGCGTCAGCCCGACGGCGTGAAACATGGCCACGCTGCCCGAGGAGGCTGCCGCCGCACCCAGCGCCTTGAGATCGTCTTCGCTGGTCGATCGGGGCAGGCCGGTGATGGCGGCGATCGCGTCGCCGCAATGCTTGCCGGTGAACAGCCCCGCCGCCACCGCAAGCCCGCCGGCCTGGTCCGGTCCCGCCTCTTTAAAGCCGTGGATCTCGAC
Organism: Alphaproteobacteria bacterium; assembly: GCA_018829385.1. GTDB lineage: Bacteria > Pseudomonadota > Alphaproteobacteria > Rhizobiales > Rhizobiaceae > Hoeflea. Next base: position 356 of record JAHJUC010000400.1, on the reverse strand, counting down.
GATCGCTTTCGCGCGGCGGTTCTCGCTCCGGTGCAGCCCGTAGTCGGGAACACGGCCCGTCAGTGCACAGGCAAGGTCGATGAAATCGCCATAGCGGTTGGTGCACGCGCCGATGACCGAGTTGGCAAAGACGATGGCGTTGGATTCGGCCCAGGCGAGCTGGTCGCCGAAACGGGGCCTGAGCAATGTCTGGTAGGGCGCGCAGGTGAAGCTCGGCGTGCAGCCGAGCTCGACATGGGCTTCCATCAGCCGCCTGCCTGCCGCTCCGAGCCCCGCATCGCCGATGAAGAGTTCGGGATGAATGAGATCGACAGAGCCGACATTGAGCGTGGTCGGAACCTTGACCCGGCCCTCGA
>JAHJUC010000399.1 GCA_018829385.1 Alphaproteobacteria bacterium | reverse complement strand
CTGTTTTCCTACTGGAATTCGGACAAGATGGTGCTGCGCATGCATCATGCCGTGGAAGTCGATGAGCGGACGGCGCCCGAGTTCTACCGGATCGTCGCCGACCTGGCGCAGAACGCCGGCCTGCCGATGCCGAAAGTCTATGTCATCCATAACCAGCAGCCGAACGCGTTCGCGACCGGCCGCAATCCCGAGAACGCGGCCGTTGCAGCGTCGGTCGGCCTGCTCGAAACCTTGAGCGACGAAGAGGTGGCCGCCGTCATGGCGCATGAGCTGGCGCATGTGCAAAACCGCGATACGCTGATCATGACGATCACCGCGACGCTGGCCGGTGCGATCTCGATGCTGGGCAATTTCGCGCTGTTCTTTGGCGGCAATCGCGACAACAACAACAATCCGTTCGGCTTCATCGGTATCCTGGTGGCGATGATCGTCGCACCCTTTGCGGCGATGCTGGTGCAGATGACGATCAGCCGGACCCGCGAATATGCAGCCGACAGGCGCGGCGCGGAAATCTGTGGTAATCCGCTCTGGCTGGCCTCGGCATTGCGCAAGATCGCTCTGGGCGCCGGACGTGTCGTCAACGAAGACGCCGAACGCAATCCGGCGACGGCGCACATGTTCATTATCAATCCGCTAAATGGTCAACGCATGGACAATCTGTTTTCAACCCATCCCGCAACGGAAAACCGCATTGCCGCGCTTGAAGCCATGGCCGGCGAGTTTGCGCAGCCGCGCTCGCCGCGTCCCGCCCGCCCGGCGGCCACATCGGTGCCGCAAACCGGTCCCTGGGGCCGCGGCGGTGCGCCGCGCAAGGGACCCTGGTCTTGACCGGCACGAAGCCGGCCGGGCAGCGCAGGAGAGCGGGCAAGCAGGGTGAGCAACCGCGTGGCAAGGATCTGAAGCCGGGACTCGCGGCGCGTCAGGCCGCAGCAAGGCTGTTATCTGCGGTGACGGAAAGCCGGGCATCGCTGGACGGTCTTCTCGATCCGGCGGGCGGCAACCCTGCGTTCACCGGGCTCGGGGACCAGGACCGCCTCCTGGTACGGGCGATCCTTTTGTCAGCGCTCAGGCATCTCCAGGTTATTGACGCCTTTATCGACCGGCTGGTCGACAATCCGCTGCCCGACGGCGCCAAGGCGTTGCGGCAGGTGCTGCGCGTGGGCGCGGCGCAGATCCTCTATCTCGACGTGCCCGATCGCGCGGCAGTCGACCTGGCGGTGACGCAGGCCGATTCCGATCCGCGGAACCGCCGGTTTGCGGGGCTGGTCAATGCCCTGTTGCGGCGGATGGGTCGGGAAAAGCAGACGCTTCTGCCGGAGATCGCGGCAACGACGCCCGACTTTCCGGAATGGTTCGAACGCCGGCTTCGCAAGCACTACGCGGCGGATGCCGATGCGATCCTCGAGATCCTGTCCGAGCCGCCTGCAATCGACCTGACGGTCAAGACTGACGCGGCAGACTGGGCCGCAAGGCTTGGCGGCGTCGTGTTGCCGACGGGTTCCGTGCGGATCGCCCGGCCGGAAGGACCGGTGTCCGGCCTCGAGGGCTATGATGACGGCGGCTGGTGGGTCCAGGATGCCGCGGCCAGCCTTCCGGCACAGCTGTTTTCCAAGCTTGAAGGACTGGAAATCGTCGATCTCTGCGCCGCCCCGGGCGGCAAGACCGCGCAGCTGGCGCTGGCCGGGGCCAGGGTGACGGCCTGCGACCAGTCCGCGACGCGGCTGGAGCGGCTGCGCGGCAATCTGGCGCGGCTCGGGCTTGACGTCGCCACGCAGCTGACGCGGGCCCAGGACCTGGTCGCACCCGGCGGATTTGACGGCGTCCTGCTCGATGCGCCCTGTTCGTCGACCGGAACGGTGCGGCGGCATCCCGATATTCCCTACACCAAGGGGCCGGAAGACATCATGCGCCTGGCTCGTGTGCAGCGCGATCTTCTCGATCACGCCGCAGGTCTGGTGCGTCCCGGCGGCGAGCTGGTGTTTTCCAACTGCTCGCTCGATCCCGAAGAAGGCGAAGAGATGGTTGTGGGTTTCCTCACGGACCATCCGGCCTGGCGAATCAGGCCGGTCGATCCGGGGCGGTGGCCGGGGCTCGAAGCGGCAATCACCGCCAAGGGTGAAGTTAGGACCCATCCGGCCATGCTCGGCAATGACGATCCGCGGCTTGCCGGACTTGATGGATTCTACGCCGTGGTTCTGGTCCGGCCGTGAGGAGGCCGCACCGGGCGGCTTGCGAAATGATGGCTTTGACACGCTTTCCGTGAGTTCACATTAGCGGCAGTTGAACAATCAAGCGTCTGTGCTACGATTCTCGTCCGGTGGAGGGCCGGGACCCGGTTTCAGGATTTCCCGATTGGTATTTTCATTTCTCGAATCGCAACGTTCAGGGCAGTTGTACGGGACGGAGATCTGGCGGCGATTCGCACGCAGGATCGCTCTGGGCCGAATCAACGCGTTTCGTTTTACCGGCGGAACCCCGGACCGGCTGGTCGTGGCGCCGATTGACCTGCGCATTGCCGATCCGCACATCGCCGAAGAAATCTATTCCGGACGCTTCGCCATGGGCGGAAGCATGATCGATACGGGTGGAGGCAGCCCGTTTCAGCTCGAGGTCTCCAACGAATCGTTCAATCGCAGCCTGCATGGCTTTGGCTGGCTCAGGCATATGCGTGCCGCTGATCACGATCTGGCCTTCGCCAATGCAAGGGCGCTGGTCGATGACTGGATCGCGGTCGAAGGGCGGGAGCTCGGAGGTCTTGCCTTTGAGCCCGATGTGCTGGCCAGCCGGCTGATTGCCTGGCTTTCGCACTCGCCGATCGTGCTGCGCGGCGCCGATCACGGGTTTTACCGCCGCTTTCTCAAGAGCATCGCGCTGCAGACGCGGTATCTGAAGCATGTGGCCGGGGCGATGCCCGGCGACGCGACCCGGTTCAAGGCCCGGATAGCGCTGGCGATGGCAAGTCTGTGCCTGCCGTCCAATGCCGGGGCGGTGCGGGCTGCGTCGCGCAATCTCGACAGCGAGATCGAGGGCCAGATCCTGCCTGATGGTGGGCATGTTTCCCGCAATCCGATGGTTCTGATCGAGCTTTTGACAAACCTGCTGCCGCTCAAGCAAACCTACATCAACCTGGGCCAGAAGCCGCCGCGCAACATGGCTGCGGGGATGGACCGGATGTTTTCAGCCTTGCGCTTCTTTCGTCATTCGAATGGCGAGCTGGTGCTGTTCAACGGATCCTCGGCGGTTTCGGCGGACCGGCTTCTCGGCGTGTTGCGCTATGACGAGACCTCCGGCGCCGCGTTCCGGGAAATGCCGCATTCGTGCTATCAGAGACTGTCGGCCGGCAATGCCGTGCTGATCGCCGACACCGGTCCGCCGCCCAAGGGGATCCTGTCGAGCCAGGCGCATGCGGGGTGTCTATCCTTCGAGCTTTCCTCGGGCGCCAACTGTTTCATCGTCAATGCCGGCGCGCCGGTGATTTCCCACACGCCTTATGCCGATTTTGCCAGAATGACCGCGGCCCACAGCACCGTCACACTGGACGACAGGTCGTCGCTGAGCTTCTCGCACTCGCCGTTTCTGGGCCCGATCGTGACCGGCGGTGTCCGCCGCGTGACCGTCCGGTCGCTCGATGAAGAGGGCAAGCACCAGGGTTTTGACGCCACCCATGACGGATATGCCGGCAATCTGAAGCTTCTGCATCGTCGCAAGATCCGGATGCTGGCGTCCGGACACGAGGTGCAGGGCCGGGACCAGATAACGCGGCCCGATGAAAGCGACCCTAACCCGGAAGACCGGACAGTTGCGGTGGCCCGGTTTCATGTCCACCCGACGATCTCGGTTCACCAGGACGAGGATGGCGTGGTCCATCTCACCGCCGGCGATGGCGAAACCTGGGCCTTTGTCGGGCGCGACCTCACGCCGCAGATCGAGGAAGACGTCTATTTCGCCGACCTCGCCGGCGCCCGGACCAGCAAGCAGATCACGATGGAATTCGCGGTCGGCCAGCGCTCGCAGATCGACTGGAAGCTGATCCGCACCACGCTGCCGCGGGCGTAGATCCGCCAGCCCGGTCACTTTGGAGCCAATCATCTTTAGATGGAATCGTTTGAACGCCGGGATTTCGTGATCTGGCTAGGAGCGTGAGGCGACGCGGCGCGAGCGCCGTTAGCCTCGCGCGACGCAGTCCAGGGCGTGAAAGACCAAGTTCAGACGATTGCTATGAATGGTTCTTGGACCAATTTGCCAGGCTTGGACGTCTTTTCCGCGCCAGCGTCGTCAAAATCCTCGCACGATGCGCTGCATCGCGCTTGCGGTTTTTCCTCGCTGACACGAAAAATCCTGTCCATCAAATCGCTTCCAGCTAAAGATGATTGGCTCTAGGAGCCGGCCTTGCTCCACAGCTAAGCCCAATTGCGTGTTTTATCGGCCATCGGCCTGTGTTAACGGATCATCGCCGCCGGGCTCGCGCGGCTGTTTTCGAGGGATTTCCATATGGCTGTCGTATCCAAGAACCATCCTGTGCCGGATCTGGTGCAGGTCCGCCGCGCGCTTCTGTCGGTGTCCGACAAGACCGGACTGGTGGATTTTGCCCGCAATCTGGCCGAACGTGGGGTGGAGCTGGTTTCCACCGGCGGCACCCGGGCGGCGCTTGAAGCGGCGGGCCTTGCGGTGCGCGACGTTTCCGATCTGACCGGATTTCCGGAAATCATGGATGGCCGGGTCAAGACGCTGCATCCGGGCGTGCATGGCGGTCTTCTGTCGATCCGCGACGACGCAGAGCACCGGACCGCGATGCAGGCGCATGGTATTGCCGAGATCGACATGGCCGTGGTCAATCTCTACCCGTTCGAACAGACGGCGGCCGGCGGCGCAGATGCGGCGACGATTGTCGAGAACATTGACATCGGCGGGCCGGCAATGATCCGCGCGTCGGCCAAGAACCATGCCTATGTCACCGCCATCACCGACCCCGAGGACTACGGCCGGGTGATCGAGGCCCTGCGCAACAATGGCGGTTCGGTTCCGCTGGCGCTGCGGCGTGAACTCGCGGCGCTGGCTTTTGCGCGGACGGCGGCCTATGACGCGGCTGTTTCGGGATGGTTCGCCAGGGAACTCGAGCTCGAGGCGCCACGGCACCGCGCCTTCGGCGGCCGGCTCATCGACGTCATGCGCTACGGCGAGAATCCGCATCAGGCAGCGGCGTTCTACTCCAGCGGCGAACAGCGTCCCGGCGTGGCCACGGCGACGCTGCTGCAGGGCAAGCAGCTGTCCTACAACAACATCAACGACACGGACGCGGCGTTTGAACTGGTCAGCGAGTTTGGTCGCGACCGGGCGGCCTGCGCCATCATCAAGCATGCAAATCCCTGCGGCGTGGCCGTCGGCGACAGCCTGGCCGATGCCTATCGCCGGGCGCTCGAATGCGACCAGACCTCGGCCTTCGGCGGCATCATCGCGCTCAACCAGACGCTGGACGCGGAAACGGCCAACGAGATCGTCAAGCTGTTCACCGAAGTGATCATCGCCCCAGACGCCAGCGAAGAGGCGAGGGAGATCCTGTCGGCCAAGAAAAACCTGCGGTTGATGGTGACCGGCGAACTGGCGGATCCGCGCCAGCCCGGGCTCACGGTCAAGACGGTCGCCGGCGGGCTGCTGGTGCAGAGCCGCGACAACGGAATCGTGCTGCCGGAAGATTTCAAGGTGGTGACCAGGCGGGCGCCGGATGCGCGGGAACTCGCCGATCTCGCCTTTGCCTTCCGCGTCGCCAAGCATGTCAAATCCAACGCCATCGTCTATGCGCTCAACGGCGCCACCGTCGGCATCGGCGCCGGCCAGATGAGCCGGGTGGATTCCGCCCGGATCGCGGCGCGCAAGGCCATCGATGCGGCCGAAGTGCTCGGTCTCGAAGCCCCGCTGACCAGGGGCAGTGTCGTCGCCTCCGACGCCTTCTTCCCGTTCGCGGACGGTTTGCTGTCGGCGATCGAGGCCGGCGCCACCGCCGTGGTGCAGCCGGGCGGCTCGATGCGCGACCAGGACGTGATCGACGCGGCGGACG
>JAHJUC010000398.1 GCA_018829385.1 Alphaproteobacteria bacterium | reverse complement strand
GACCGCCCGCCCTCCAGGCAACACCGGCTGGCCTCGCGGCCGTTACATCCTGTTTGGCAAATGACGCGACCGAAGTCGAGCCGGGATGCGACAGGTTTTGCATTGTTCTCTAGCAAATATTGACGTGAACGTAAACGTCAGAAAACAACGCCGACAATCCGGCCCACGACAGTCATTCCCTCAGGAATCTGGGTCATGTGTTTTGGAAAGGACCGGTCGGCGACCATTGGCGAGAGGTATCCCGGACCGCTGCGCGAACGGACATCGGCGCGGTCACGTCCGGTCCGGCGATCAGGCCATACGGGCAAACATCGGCTGCATGTCCAGAATAAGAACCGCACCGGCGATGGCATTGCCCGGCCCCGTCAGCGGCGTCATCCGGCAATTGATCTCGAACATCCGGCCGTGAGCGTCAGCGGCTTCGTAGGTGTAGGAAAGGCGGGCGCCACCGAAGCACTGGTCGATTCGCGGCTTCGCCCTGGTCTGGAACCGGTGGCGGTCGATCATGTCGAGCAGGTGACGGCCGATGAAATCCGACGGACGTTTGTTGTGAAATTCGGCGTTGCGCTGGTTGCAGTAGATATAGCGATAATCGAGGTCGAAGACCGCGACCCGCTCCTGCAATGAATCCAGAATGAGCTCGTGCAGGGCAGGATCATAGCCTTCCAGCAACGGCGGAATGTTCTGCTTCGGCGCCACAGGCTTCGAGCTGCCGGCCGACTCCAGATACCGGACAAACAAGGTCGACATCATTGTCGTATAACGCCTTACACTGCTGTCATCCTCGCAGTTCTTCATCGCAAGACGATTGAAGAAGGCTATCTGCGCCATGATCTCGCTGTGGTCACGGGCCTCGAAGTCGAAGATCTGGCGGGTCAACGGCTGAAGCTGGGCATCAACGCGATTGATTTCGCTTTCGTCACCATGACGCACGGCAAGAAGCAGTTCATTGCCAAGCTGGTCAAATTTCTGGATCAGAGCGGATAGCATCAAGCCCTCGATTGTCTGCCCCGGCTACTTTAGGATTTCCTGTATAGTAGCAATTTCCGATCTTTCGCAAGTCGGCTGCATCAGCTCTGTATTGAACTGAATCGATCAACATCGGACGCAACCAGGCGCTGCGAAGTCCAATGAGATGCGAGCGCACCATGTCCACAATAAAAATAATCTCATCAATAGCAGCCAACACACTCTATTTGCTGGATTATCGGCCATAAACCTCCAATCGGAAGAACTGCCGGATCCCTTTCTTTGCCCGATGGCGCAGGCTGGCAGCGACAACCAGGAGCCCTCTTGTGGCGCACAAGAAAATTTCGCTTTTCTCAAAGATGCCGACCAAGATCCCGAACCAGCCCGGCATGGCCTTGATCACGCCGGCGGGGTGCAATGCCTGCCCCCGGCGCTGACCTGCGAGGTCAAAAAACAACGGGGAGATCTTGAGCGCGGCTAATGCGATGCTCGTTCAGCCAGCCTGGCCAGGTCCGGAACTTCGACCTTGCGATTGTTCCGGATCAGGATGACGCCGTCCTTGCGCAGTTTCGTCATCTGCCGGCTTACCGTTTCAATGGTCAGTCCAAGGAAGTCGGCTATGTCGGAGCGAGTCAGCGGCAGTTCGAAACTGACGGAACCTTCATCCAGTTCCGGGTTGACGTGGGTGGCGATCAGATGAAGAAAGCTTGCGACCTTCTCCGACGCGGTCTTCCGCCCGAGCGTCAGCATCCAGTCGCGCGCTTCATCGAGTTCCTTCAGCGTCTGCTCCAGCAACTTGTGCTCAAGCTCCGGCGTGTCCCTGATCATGCGTTCGATTGTGGTTCTGGGAAAACTGCAGATATTCACTTCGGTCGCTGCATCCGCCGTGATCCCGCTGTCGGAGCGGAACGGCCGCCCGAGGAAATCGGGGGCGAATTGCAGTCCGACGATCTGCTGCCGGCCGTCGGCCATCATCTTGGTCAGCTTCACCACCCCGGAAATGATGTTGGCATAGCTGTCGGCTTGCCGGGTCTCGCCGATCAGTTCCACCCCGGAATCGACACGCTTGCGGGTCGACTGCTTGTTGAGACTGACAAGCTGATCTGCCGACAGCGCCCCGCAGACGCCCCTGTGGCGCGCTTCGCAGGCCCGGCAGAGCGCAGGAATGTCGGAATTGTGGATGTCTTTGCGCGGCGCGTCCATCAAATCCTCATTGGCGCTCGAACCAGTTGGCCTTCGCGCCCTGCAACATAGCGTTTCAGGCCCTTCGGGCGCCTCGGGTTTGCGATCAAAGAACAGCGCGGTTTGATCAAAGTCAAGGCGGGAAAGCTCTCGGCAGTCAATGTACGGTTTGATACGAGAGAGATCGCAACATGCAAAAAGACTTTGTCCGCAAGCACGGTGGCCCGGCGCCACGCTACACCAGTTACCCGACGGCGCCGCATTTTCATGCAGGCATTGACGGCGATGTCTACGCCCGCTGGCTGCGCGCACTGACGCCCGGCCAGACACTGTCTCTCTACATCCACATTCCCTGGTGCGATCGCCTTTGCTGGTTCTGCGGCTGCAACACCAAGCAAACCCTCAAATACGAGCCCCTGAAGACCTATCTCGCCGCCCTGGAAAACGAAATGGAAACGATTTCCGGCCTGATCGATCCGGGCTGCAGGGTTACGGCGCTTCACCTGGGCGGCGGCTCGCCGACGATGTTGCACCCCGACGACATGATTGCACTCAACCAGATGCTGCGCAGCCGGTTCGATTTCGATCCGGACGCGGAGATCAGCGTCGAGATGGATCCCAACGACCTGAGCGCTGAGAAATACGATGCGCTGGCGGAAATCGGCATGACCCGCGCCTCCATCGGCGTGCAGGATTTTGACGAAAAGGTTCAGAAGGCGATCAATCGCGAGCAGACATTTGAACAGACCCGTGAGGTCGTCGAACAGGTACGCGCCCGCGGCGTGAGATCCGTCAACTGCGATGTTCTTTACGGACTGCCGCATCAGACCCGCCATTCCGTCGACCGCACCATCAAGCAGGTTCTCTCGCTCAAGCCGGACCGAATCGCGCTTTTCGGCTACGCCCATGTTCCGTGGATGAAGACGCACCAGAAAATGATCGACGAGTCGGTGTTGCCGGATCTGACCGAACGATTCGCGCAGATGAACCGCGCCGCCTCCTCGCTCACGTCGGCGGGATACACCGCGATCGGCATCGACCATTTCGCCTTGCCTGCCGACAGTCTGGCGATAGCCGCAGCCTCCGGCACGATGCGCCGAAATTTCCAGGGCTATACCAGCGACACCGCCGACGCCCTCATCGGCATGGGCGCTTCTTCGATCGGCCAGCTGCCCCAGGGCTACGTCCAGAATCAGCCATCCACCGGCGAGTACCAGCGGCAGGTCAATCTCGGCAACCTGCCGGTTGTGCGCGGCTTCGAGCTGTCGACGGAAGACCGCATCCGCGCCCGCATCATCGAGCTTCTGATGTGTGATTTCGCGTTCTCGTTCGCCACCATCCGGCACGAGTTCGGCGGCGCCGCCGAGAGCATCCTTGACGAGGCTGAATATCTCGCGGGATCCGACACCGACGGCATGGTCGGTCTTTCGGGCGGTCTTTTCCAGATCACCCCGAAAGGCAGACCGTTTGTCCGCTCGGTCGCGTCCGCGTTCGACGGTTACTTCGGGACCGGCGTGGCGCGCCATTCGCTTGCAGTCTGATCTATCCGTTCCCATTTGATGGCTGCAGACGGGCCGGCCGGAAACAGCGGGACAAAGAAGCCATTGGCTTTTGCGCCGGATTTTTCTATAGCTTCGGCCAAACTATCATCCAATGAGGAAATGAGCGTGACCGCAACATTTGACAAGGTCGCCGACATCATCGCTGAGACCAGCGAGATTGACCGCGACTCCATCACCCCCGAAAGCCACACAATCGACGATCTGGGCATCGACAGCCTCGATTTCCTCGACATCGTGTTTGCCGTCGACAAGGAATTCGGCATCAAGATCCCGCTCGAGCAGTGGACCCAGGAAGTCAATGACGGCAAGGCTTCGACCGAAGAGTACTTCGTGCTTGGCAACCTCTGCGCCAAGATCGATGAGCTGAGGGCCGCAAAGGGCTGACGCCCGGCGCGGCGGGGCAAGTCATGCAGCTTGAATATTTCCAGATGATCGACCGGATCGAGGCGCTTGACCTTGAGGCCGCAACACTCATCGCAAGCTCGACGGTCCCCGACGCCAGCCCTGTATTCGAGGGTCATTTTCCCGGCATGCCGCTGGTGCCCGGTGTCTTGCTGATCGAAACCATGGCCCAGGCCAGCGGCTTTGTGATTCTCGCCAAG
>JAHJUC010000397.1 GCA_018829385.1 Alphaproteobacteria bacterium | reverse complement strand
GTTCGACGCCTATCTCGATGGCAGCGACGGGCTGGAACGGTTGTCGCCCGCCCAGGCGCTGGAGCTGGTGCCGATCCTGCGGCCCGACGCCATCGCCGCCGCCGCCATCGAATGGGACGCGCAGGACATCGATGTCGACCGTATGCTGCAGGGCTTTGCCCGCATGTTGCGGAGCTTGGGTGGCAGCATCGTCAACGCCGCACCGGTGCAGTCGATCATCCGCCGCGATGGCCTGTGGACGGTCGTGACGCCGGCCGGCGAATTCAGCGCACCCGTGCTGATCAATGCCGCTGGCGGCTGGGCCGATGCTGTCGCGCGGATGGCGGGCGTCCGTACGTTGGGCCTTGCGCCGCTGCGCCGTTCGGCAGTGCTGATCCCGGCGCCAGATGGCCATGACATCAACCGCTGGCCGCTGTTCGCCAATGCCGGCGACCAGTGGTACGCCAAGCCCGAAGCCGGCAAGCTGATGATTTCGCCGGCGGACGAGGACCCGGTCGAACCGCACGACGTCTGGGCCGACGACATGGTGATTGCCGAGGGGCTGCACCGCTACGAGCAGGCCGTGACCACGCCGGTCACACGGGTCGAGCATTCCTGGGCCGGGATGCGCACCTTTGCGCCGGACCGGACGCCGGTGGTCGGTTTCGCGCCGGACACCGAAGGCTTCTTCTGGCTCGCGGGGCAGGGCGGTTACGGCATGCAGACGGCGCCGGCGCTCTCGCAATTGGCCGCGGATTTGTGTCTGGGACGGCTATCGCCACTGAGCCAGAGCGTAATAGAAGCACTCAGCCCCGGGCGGGCGGCATTGAATTTACAACAAGGACAAAACACATGAGCGACATCAAACGTTTCGAAACCGGCCCGCGCATGAGCCAGGCCGTGGTCCACGGCGGGCTGGTCTATCTGGCCGGCCAGGTCGGCACCGCCGGCGCCAGCGTCACGCAGCAGACCAAGGACATTCTCGCCAAAATCGACCGGCTGCTCGCCTCGGTGGGGTCGGACAAGAGCAAGATCCTTCAGGCCACGATCTGGATGGCGTCGATGGATGATTTCGCCGAGATGAACGCCGTCTGGGACGGCTGGGTGTCGCCGGGCAACGCACCGGCGCGCGCCACCGGCGAATCCCGGCTGGCGACACCTGACTACAAGGTCGAGATCATCTGCATCGCGGCTCTCTAGCTCCGGGCAGTCAGCCCCCGCACCCAATCCAGCAGATGTATCAGCCTGTCGAGATCAAGGTGTTCTCGATTTGCACGAGGTGCTGGCGCAGGTAGTCCCTGAATGCGCTTGTCAGGATGGACGCGGGCCGGTGTGCCGGGAGCAGCAGCGCGACGCTGCTGGTGATCGCGGGCGCGAATCTGCGGAACACGACCCCCGGGGCCGGGCTGGTGGCTGCCGTGATCCGGTCAACGACCGCGCCGCACAGGCCCGCGCCGACAAGCGGAAGCGAGGGCAGGTGCGTCCTGAGCACAAAGCGCCGGTTCAGTGTCGCGCCACACTGGGCAAAGGCCCGTTGCGTTGCCAGCGTGTCGGGGTGATCGCTGAAAAGCATCGCCATCGGATAGTTTTCCAGATCGGCCGGAGTGAGAACATCCTTGCTCGCAAGAGGGTCTTGTTCCGGGAGCGCAATCACGCACTCGAGCTTGAACGGTTCGATCCTGATAGAGCTGCGCCGGGGCGGGGTTTCGGCCAGCCCGATGTCGAATTCCTGCGAGGCGATCATGTCCTCGACCACCGGCGAGCTGCGCATGACGAGGTCCGCTTTCACCTCGGGCCTGCCCTTGAGAAATTCGGCCAGGACCTTGGGCAGGAAGAAGCCGGAGGATGCGGGGTGGCACGCGATCCGCAGGCTGCCCCGGTCAAGCGTTCCAAACTCCGACATCGCCCGTACGGTCCGGTCCAGCCGGTCGAGAACCTCCTCGGCTTCCTCCAGGAAATAGTGCGCTTCCGGCGATGGCGTAAGCCGCCCGTGCTCGCGGACGAACAGGTTGAAGCCAAGCTCCTTCTCGATGTTGGCAATCATCGTGCTGACCGCAGGCTGCGTGCGCAGAAGCGTGCGGCTTGCCTCCGAGATTGAGCCGCTGCGCATCACTTCGCGGAAGGTCTGAAGTTGCCGGATGGTCAGGTTGGGCAGCATGATATAAATCCAATTTATGCCCTGAACAATATTTTGGATTTGGCTTTATGGCTAGTCCTGGAGGATCGTCTCCCTGCGTTCAATTGGGGGGGGACACGATGGATCGTTTCGCAGCCGTCTTGCTGACTGGCCTGATCTGTCTGGTTGCGCTTGGACAGTTTTTCCAGGTCATCACACGCTACGTTTTCCAGATCCCGGTGATGGGCCTCGAGGAAACGATGCTCTATCCGACGATATGGCTCTACATCTTTGGTGCGATCAACGCGTCGCGCGAGAACACTCATATCCGCGCCAACGTGCTCGAGATCTTCCTCACATCCGAACGGGCCCACACCATCCTGGCCATAGTCGGCGAAATCATCAGCCTGATCGTCGGCCTGTGGATTCTCAGCTGGGCCTGGGACTACACCAAATACGCTTGGCGCGTCTGGCGCGAAAGCCCGACGCTCTACATCCCGACCTTCTACTCGGATGTCGCGCTGCTCGCGGGCGTGACACTGATGATGGCTTACACGGCCTGGCATCTCATCCGGCACATCCTCACCCTGAAGAACGGAACTGTCGCATGATCGAGATCGCACTCATTGCAATCGCCGTTCTGGTGATCACGCTGACCCTCGGCGTGCCGCTGCCCTACTGCTTCGGGGCTGCCCTGATGGTCATGTATTTCATCGGCGATGTGACGATGAAGGGCATGATGCTGTGGGGCGTTCAGCAGCTCGGAAATCCGATCCTGCTGGCGATCCCGCTGTTTGTGCTGGCGGGCACGATCATGTCCGAAAGCGGCATCGCGGCGTCCCTGCTGCGGTTTGTCAACGCATTCGTCGGCCACGTCCGCGGCGGCCTGGGTGTCGTGGCGGCCGTCAGTTGTGCCGTCATCGGCGCCATTTCCGGGTCGGGTCTCACCGGCATTGCAGCCATTGGTCCGATCCTGATCCCCGAGATGGAAAAGCGTGGCTATCCGCGGGAATACGCGACCGCGCTGATCGCCAACTCGTCGATCCTGGGGCTGCTGATCCCGCCTTCGGTCACGATGATCGTCTATGGCTGGGTGACCGACACCTCGATCCTTGCCTGCTTTCTTGCAACGCTCGGTCCGGGTCTTCTGATCATGCTCAGCTTCTCGATCATGAACCTGTGGATCAGCCGCAAGTTCAACCTGGTGCTTGATGACAAGCCGACCTTCAGTGAGCTCTCCACCGAAGTCGCCCGGCGCGGCATCCACGCCTTTCCGGCGCTGTTGATGCCCGTCATCATTCTCGGCGGGATCTACGGCGGCATCATGACGCCGACCGAGGCCGCAGCCGTTGCCGTGATCTATTCGGTGCCGGTCGGCTTCCTGATCTACAAGGGCCTGCGTCTTTCCAATTTCCTCGCGGCCGGCAAGGAGGCCGCCACCGCCGTCGGCGCGATCATGTTCATGATCCTCTTTTCCATGATCCTGAGCCAGATGTTCGTCTACGAAAGCATCCCGCAGCAGATCGTGTCGAGCATCTTCCTGATCACCGAAAACAAGGTGCTGCTGCTGATCTTCATCAACATCCTGCTGTTCCTGGTCGGCATGGTCGTCAACGACGTGACGGCGATCATCCTGATCGCCCCGCTGTTGCTGCCGCTGATGACAGCCATCGGGGTCAGCCCGGTCCAGTTCGCCGCCATCATGGGCGTCAACACGGCGATGGGCGGCGTGACGCCCCCCTATGCCTCGATCCTGTACCTGGGCGCCCGGATCGGCAAGGTCAAGGTTACCAAGGTCATCCCGCCGGCGATGTTCCTGATCGTCACGGGCTATGTGCCGGTCGTGTTCCTCACCTCGTTCTGGCCCGACCTGTCCCTCTATTTGCCGCGCCTGTTCGGATACTGAGGCCGGCCTTCTGCAGACCACCAACCCACCACAAGGAGACATGCATGAAAACCGCAATCCTGGCCACCGCCCTTGCGACCCTGATGGCCGCTTCGCCCGCCCTGGCCGAAACCCTCAAGATGAGCCACGTGCGCCCGCAGGACGCCACCGTCGATGTCGAGTTGCGCGCCTTTGCCGCCTCGGTTTCGGAGGCCACCGGCGGCGATGTTGAAATACAGCTGTTCCCGGCCTCTGCGCTTGGGGACTACACCACAGTGCAGGAGCGGATCAGTGTCGGCGCGCTCGACATGGCGACGCAACCTGCGGCGGCTGCCGCCGACCGCCGCATGCAGATCTCCTCGTTTCCCTACATGGCCGAAACCTGGGCGCAGGCGCGCAAGATCTACGGCCCCGGCGGCGTGGTGCGCGACGTCATGACCGGCCTTTATGCGGAACAGGACATCACCATGCTGGCTGCCTATCCGGTCTATTTCGGCGGCATTTCGCTCAACGTCGAAAACCCCGATCCGGCCAGCACCGCGCCGAGCGGCATCAAGGTGCGGGTGCCCGGCATCAAGTCGTTCCAGCTGACCGGCGAAGCGCTGGGTTACATCCCGTCGCCGATCCCGTTCTCCGAAGCCTTTACCGCCGTTCAGACAGGCGTCGTGGATGGCGTCATCGGCTCGGGTGCCGAGGGCTACTATGCCTCCTTCCGCGATGTCACCAAGACCTACATTCCCGCCAACACCCATTTCGAGGTCTGGTATATGATCATCTCCAACGAGAGCCTCGCGGCCCTTTCCGCGGAAGATCAGGCCGCCTTGAAGGAGCAGGCGGCTGCATTCGAGGCAACCCGCTGGACCGTGGCCGAAGCCGATCAGGGCCGCAACGAGCAGCGCCTGGTTGACGACCTGGGCACCACCGTGGCCAGGCTCTCGGACGAAGACCTTGCCGCGATGTCGGCAAAGGTCCGCGCCGATGTCTGGCCGTCCGTGCTGGAGGATGTCGGCGCCGAATGGGGCCAGGCGATCCTGGACAAAGTGGCCGCTGCTTCCAAGTGAGAGCCAAAGACCGGGGTGGCGATTGCCGCCACCCCGGTGAACCGATGAGAGACATTCCATGACTTCGGACTATGCCATAATCGGCGGCGGGATTGTCGGCCTCTCGACAGCCTGGGGCCTGCTCAAACGGGGCCTCCGGGTGACCGTCCTCGACGGCGAGGATGGGTCCTTCCGCGCCAGCCGGGGCAATTTTGGCCTCGTCTGGGTGCAGTCCAAGGGCATGAACCAGCCGCGCTATGCGCAATGGTCGCAAGCCTCCGCCGCCGCCTGGGCCGGTTTCGCCGCCGAACTTGGCGATGCGACGGGGCATGACCTGGGACTTGAGCAAAGGGGT
>JAHJUC010000396.1 GCA_018829385.1 Alphaproteobacteria bacterium | reverse complement strand
GTATCGGAGAACAATTCGGCATTCAGCTTCTGTCCCTTGGCGCCGCGTACCGTGAAGAGCGCCAGCTGGTTCTGGTTCAATTCGTGCATGAACGAGAGGCCGCCGGTGTCCGGGGTCACGTTGAGCCTTTGGCGGAAAATGTCCGCGTTGCGACCAGAACCGGACCCGTTGCCGGCACCCTGGTTCTGACTGTCGATAATCTTGCCGAAAAGGTCCAGAACGCCAACGATGACGTCGGCCGTGTTGGCCTGGCCGTTACCCGACCTGCTGCCCGCGTTCAGGTTGGAATTGCTTGGACGGGAGGGCTTTCGCGCCGCACATATCTCTTTCGTGCCGCTGATCGGCTTGCGATTTGCGCAGATGATCCCGCCCCACTGGAAGCCCTGGTCGCCATTGCCGAGGCGAACGGCAAACCAGGGATATCCGTCGAGCATCTTGTTGGTTCGGCGCAACAAGGTGATCGGCTGGCCAAAGTTGGTGGACGCAATTTTGGTGGCTGAAATGTTGGCTTGAGCGCGAATGTTTCCACCAAGCGATCCCGCCAGGATCGGGAACTCCGACCCCGGACGCGCCCTCGGGGTCGTGGAGGCAGGGTTCGATCCGGGCCGTGCCGGGCGCGAACCGGCCTGCTGGCCGGAACCGGGGCGTCCTGCCTGCTGGCCGGAACTGGGGCGTCCTGCCTGCTGGCCGGAATTGGGGCGTCCCGCCGGCTGTCCGGCCGTCGGGCGGCTCGGTCGCTGTCCGCCGATGGCGTTGGGTGTGTTGGGACGCTGTCCGGCGGTCTGACCGGGCGCAGCCGGGCGCGTGCCTGGGCGGATCGCTTGATCGTTCGAAGAAGACCTTGAAAATCCCTGCGGCATGTAGCCGGACAGAACGAAGACCGCGCCGTTTTCGCCACGGTACTGGCCCGTCGAGATCACCAGGTCGCTGCCGACGAAAGAGACCGACGAGGGATTGAAGGCGCCAACGCTCAGGCGGATCGTCCGCACGAGCGACAGGTCGTCGGCGGACAGGATCCAGACCGTGCCCTGATTGCCGACGGCCACGACCTTTTCGTCGTCTGCAGCGATCTTTGTGACCAGTTCCGTGGCCGAAAAGCGCGAAACCTCGCGCCGCGACCTGGCGTCAACCATCACCACGCTGCCGTCATTGTCGGTGTTCTCGTAGCGGCCGCCGGCGAAGACCGAGCTTGAATTGGACGCCAGTGTCCAGACTTCGATGCCCGGCAGCGGCAGCTTGCCCGATTTCAGCGTCGAGCGGTCGACAATGCTGAGCGCCGTGCCGCGAGCATGGCCGACCCAGACATCGTTGCCGACCGGGGTGAGCGAGGTCGACCACTCGCCCAGATCCGCCGTGGCCTTCTGCGTGCCCTTCTTCGTGTCAATGCGCACCAGCTGGCTGCTGGCCGAACTGCAATCGGGCTCGCCGAGAACGAAAAGGTCGGAGCCGGCGGCGCGCATGCCGCTGGGACAGGCCTTGAGCTTTGCCAGCTGGCTCTTCTTGCCGCTTCTGTCGTGCCTGAGAACGACCTTGTCCGTGGCGACGAGCGTGTAGACATCGCCCGAACCGGTGGCGATGACTTCGATCGGCAACCGCCCGACATTGAAACGCTCAATGACCTTGCCGGTCCGGTAGTCCACCTTGGCCATCGTCCGCTGGCCGCTTTCGGCCGCCCACAGATCGGCGCCGTCATGGGCGACGCCTTCGATCCATTTGCCAAGCTCGATCACCCGTGGCGCGAGATCCACCTCGTCGGCGACAAGCGGACGGGCAGGGGCCTGCGGCATCACCGGCCGTTGGCCCGGAACCGCGCCGGGGCGTTGGCCTGCATTGGAAACCGAGGTCGAAGGCGCGCCGCAATCGGCATCCGGGGAAGCTTCGCCGGGGCGAAAGCCGCATTCCAGGATCATGCCGCGAATGTCGGCCACATCGGGCTCCCGGGCGGAGTTGGGCAATCGTGCTGCCGCGGACTGGCAATCGGCTTCAGCACGCGCCATCCTCATGTCGAGGCTCATGCTCGAGGGCAAGGTGCCGGCCACCAGCTCAAGGCAGACGATATACCTCAGCACCGCGTCGTTGCGCGAATTGGTGACGTAGTGAGCGTCCTGCGTACCGTAAGTCTGCGCCAGCGCGGCAAACGGATAAGCTGCCACCATCAGGACCATCAAGGCCCGTGACAAACCAATTCGAAACATGTCCATCTCCCCAAAGTCCCCAAATAAATCCGAAAACCTGACGCAAGAGTTTTCGTATTTTTTTGCCCCATTTATTTGTGCGTCAAATCTATGTTGAATGCGCTTTCTGTAAAGACCAAATCGTCGAATTGACAAAACTATCGAGATTCAAGTCATGGGGAATCGAAAGCAATAACCGTGGGTTGTTCAAAATTTAAATACCCGCAAGTTCGATTGATGGTTTATTTAGTCAAAAATATTTGAAAGAATACGCCAAATAAAAAACAAGGGCGAATTCCATTCATCTGCCGTTCATACTGAATTCGGCAACCTGAACCGCAGATGAACGGCAATTGGGCCATCGAAAATATTTCGATCCGGGGGGATGGGGAATGGTAAACTCAAAATCGAGTTTCTTTGCAGCGGTAGTCCTGCTTTTCTGGACGGGCGGGCAGGCTTGGGCCAGCAATTGCGCGGTGGACGAGTACGATCACAACGGATCGGTCATGGAAGTGCAGATGTGCGACAACGAGTTGTTCATCTCCTACGCGGTGCCGAAGAAGTCACTGGCAAAGATCGGCGTGCGCCCGGGAACAATGCTTTTTGAGGGCACCATATCCAATATCGGCGTGGTCGCCGGCACGGCCTACCGGTTCAGCGCCGCTTGCGGCGACATCGCCTATGATGTCACCGGCGCCATTAGGTCCAATTCGATCCTGCTCGACGGACAGGCGCCGGTTCGCAACAAGCGCTGCCAGATCACCGAATACCGCTATGACGAATTGCTGTTCACGCTGCTGAACTCCGGCGGCGAAGCCGCGGCAGCCGCAGACTGGTATGCGGTAGCGGGTGCCTTCCGCGACCGCAACAGCGCCGATCAGCAGGTGCAGCGCATGCCGCGTCAATGGGTGGTGATGAACTCCCGGGATTGTCCGAACTTCACCCGCGGCTACTGGGTGGTGGTCACCGGGCCGATGACCGAGCGCGACGCT
>JAHJUC010000395.1 GCA_018829385.1 Alphaproteobacteria bacterium | reverse complement strand
GCGGAACTCTACCTTCCCGACCTGAAAGACAATTCGGAACTGGCTCTCGACGAAGTCCGGATGATCCAGCGCGCACTCGATCATCTGGGTTTCAATCCCGGTCCAATCGACGGGAAAATAGGAAACAGGACGCGCGCCGCCGCGTCCAAGGCCCGCGCATCACTCGGCCTGGAAGCCGGAACCGCTATTGACCGCAAGCTCTTGGCGGAATTGCTTGGCCAGAAAGAGGTCGAAGCAGACCTCAATCCCAGCAATAACCGGGCTTGCGTCAGTGTCACGCTTCCGGAATGTGGTCCGGGTTTCCGTCTCGTACCTGCAACCGGCGAATGCGTGCTTGTCAAAAAACCGGAGCCGAAGAAGCCGGTGGCGAAACCGCAGCCCCGCACGCCCCAGCCGAAAGCGCCGGCCCCGCGTCCCGTGCAACCGCAGCCGGCTCCTTTCGAGTGCATCGGCGGCGTACCGGTTGGCGGCATGTGTCTCTGCCCGCCCCGGTACCAGCCGGAACCGCTGGCAGGCAGGAATGGATTCAGATGTGTGCCTCAGCGGGTTATGCAACCTGCACCACAGCCCGCGCCTCAGCCTGCACCGCAGCCCGCGCCTCAACCTGCACCGCAGCCCGCGCCTCAACCTGCGCCGAGCGACGTATGTCCACCCGGTCAGGTCTACAGCCATCAAGCAGGCAGGTGCATATCGAAATCGCAGCCCGCACCGACGATGCGCATCAATCCGCTGCTGCCCGGGCTGGTTCCGAATTATCAATTGCTGCTGCCGAAGCCGGTGCAGTAGACGGCTGGTAAGAAAGCAGGATGAGGATGAGGACTTGTATTGGTGCCGGCTTAACCTGAAGTCCGTCAATAGAGACAGAATCGTTTGACGCTACCATTTTGCAAATGGCCATCAAGGCAGCGGACCCGATACGACCCCAGGGCGCCGGTGGCGCTACGAAGTGAGGTAAAAAAATGCGCATCGGAGCCGGCAGGCCGCTTTCGACCCGATATCTGACTTTTACGGTCTTGACCCTGGTTTTCTCTCTCAGCGGACCTGATCGCGGTCATGCTTGGGAGAACGATACGACGCGGACAGGAGCAACTTATTCTTCCATCCCTCTCGATGAAACAATGTCTCCTGCGGATGCATGCGCAAAGCTCTGCGCAGAAGACCCGCACTGCCTTGCCTGGACACTTGTCAGCAAGGGCAATTTCGATCTCGGTGCAGGCGAATTCCCGCTGTGTTTGTTGAAAAATGCCGTTCCGCAGGCCATCGCCAACCCATGCTGCATATCCGGCGTTGCCGGTGTGCCCGCTGACGCTCACTCGAGCGAAATGCCGAAGGCCGGCGAACGCGCTGCCCAGCCAGGTTCGCAGTCAACGGCGCAAACGCCCGTCTCGCCGGTCCATCTGGATCTCACGCCCGAAATTTTTCCGGTTGGCAAATGGCCGGAAGGGATTGCCCATGACGCCTCCTGGCTGTGGGTCGCAATGAGCGGCGAACAGCGGCTTTATCAGATCAATCCTGAGAGTGGTGAGATTGCCCGGCAGGTTCCGGTAGGCCGTCTCCCCGTCGACCTCGCATCAGCAACTGACGGACCAATCTATGCTTCGGTCGCCACCGACAGGACAATCTGGGAACAGCCATCTCATCGGGAAAAGGGTCGCGTTCTTGCCAGGTTGAATGACTATCCGCAGGCATTGACCACGAACGGAAAGGCGATCTGGGTACTGACTTGGGTCGATGGGTCTTCGAGCCAGACCAGGGTTGTACGCATCGATCCGGAAACAGGAAAGCAGGTTCAGTCCAAAATCCTGCCGAGGAACGGATTCGATCTGGCCTTTTCCGGCGGCATGGTATGGACCCTACACCGCTACGACGGCGAGGATCGTTGCGAGATCATGGGCTTGGACAAGGACACGCTTGCCGTAACGGCGCGTCAAAGCTTGGGCGGTTTTATGACAATCCTTGTAGCGGGTGAACACGGAAACTATGCAGGCGGCGGCCAGTCGGGAGTTGCCGGCACGATCTTGAGACTCGACCCGACGACCGGCGAAGAAACCGCGCGCCACGAGGGTACCCTGCCGATCGCAGCCATAGCCACCGGTTCTGACTATGTCATCGCTGCCGACATCAGCGGAACAATTTCAATCCTCACTGGTGATGATCTGACATTGGTGCAGACAATCGCGCTGACCACTGGAGCCGTCCGGCCACAAAATATCATGGCCTGGGGCGACCAGTTGTTTATGACGACCCATGCTGGTGCTGGAGATGCCGGTTCCCTGGTAGTGTTGAACAGTTGGCGACCCTAGTCGTTCTGTTTCAGAATGAACGCCTTCTGGGCGTCCGAGAAATTTGACGCTTTCATCGCTTCCGCTCCTTTTTCCAACCCGGAATTTACAGCGGAAAACTCCAATCAATAACGATCCAGTTTTCGGGGGCTGAGCAAGAAACCCAAGACTCTCCCGAAAACTGGAGGGAACTCGGGTCTCAGGTCACGATCGATATTGGCAAAGCCGTGTCTCGGCATATGTCTAGCCGCACGAATAGGAGTTCCGGTGTACGTGCAGCGGCCTATCCGATTGCTGCTATCTGCCCAGCCATCCACCATCGACCGGGAGAATGGTTCCGTGAATGAACCGCGCAAGATCACTGCACAGGAACGCCACCGGCTCGGCAATTTCCTCAGGTTGGCCCCAGCGCGCCGCGGGTACCCGGTCCATCAGCGCCTTCTGACGGGCTGAATTGGCCTGCAGCGCCGCAGTGTTGTCGGTGGCTACATATCCAGGCGCTATGCCATTGACGTTGACGCCGCTCGAAGCCCACTCGTTGGCGAAGGCCTTGATGAGTTGTGCCACCGCACCCTTGCTGGCGGCATAGCCCGGGACATTGATGCCGCCCTGATAGCTCAGAACCGAGGCGATGAAGACAACCTTGCCATGCCCGCGCTCAACCATGCCGCGGCCCAGGGCCTGGGTCAGGATGAACGGGGCATCGCAGTTGACCGCCATCACGGCGTCCCAGTCCTCGATCGGGTGTTCGCTGGCCGGCGCACGGCGGATCATCCCGGCATTGTTGACCAGTATCGAAATGTCGCCGCGATCGGCAATCCGGGCTGCGAATGCAAGGGTAGCGTCCCGGTCTCCCAGGTCACAGCTCTCGGCAGTGAAATTGCGGCCGGCGGACCTTACCAGGTGAGCCGTCTCGCCGCCGTCTTCCGGCATCGAGCTTGCAGTGCCGACAATATCGGCGCCGGCGCGGGCCAGGGTTGCGCAGATGGCTCTGCCGATCCCGCGGGATGCGCCGGTTACCAGCGCCGTCTGTCCTGTCAAATCGATCGGAAGGGTCACGTTTTCTACCTCATCATGCGGCGGGGGTCGGCCAGCAGACCGGCAAGATGCGCCATGAAGCGCGCGGCCTCCGCGCCATTGATCACCCTGTGGTCATAGGAAAGGTCCAGCGGCACCATCGGAACCGGTGTCCAGCTCTCATCCTCCCACACCGGAACTGTTTCGGTTCGGGTGATGCCCAGGATCGCGACCTCCGGAGGATTTACGATCGGGGTGAACGCAGTACCTCCGATGCCGCCAAGATTGGAGATCGACATCGAGGCTCCCCCCATCTCATCAGGTTTGATCTTGCGTTGTGCCGCGCGCCCGGCGAGATCGGAAATCTCGCCGGCGATCTGCCACAACCCCTTGCGGTCGGCATTGCGGATCACCGGCACCATCAGGCCATGCGGCGTGTCCACCGCAATGCCGATGTGGCAGAACTGCTTGAGAACCAGGATTTCCCCGTCCGCTGTCAGCGACGCATTGAAACGAGGGAATTCCCCAAGGCATGTAGCCAGGGCCTTGGCGTGAAAGGCCAGCGCCGTGAGACGCACGCCCCGTTCCGCGGCCTCCGGCTTCAGCTTCGCGCGAAAGGCTTCCACGGCGCGCATGTCGGCGCGATCATGATGGGTGACTTGCGGGATGACGCGGTTCGCGGCAGACAGGTTGGCCGCTGCGATGCGTGCGAAACGCGACAACGGCTCATGCGTCACCGGTCCGTATGCCGCGTGATCCACGTCCCAATAGCTGCTGTCCCCGGAAGCTGCGACAGAGGCAGCGGCGCCGGACGAGCCCCGCTTGGTATCGCCGCTGACATGGCGTTCGACATCCTCCCGCGCGATATTGGTGCGGTCTGCGGTCCGAGCAACATCCGTAAGGTCGACACCCAAACGTCCGGCCAGAGCAACTACCGAGGGGCTGGCTATGATATCGGCCCGACCCATCTTACCATTCCGCCGAAATATACTGGGTTTCCATGAATTCCAGCATGCCCTCATGCCCGCCCTCGCGGCCGAGGCCCGACTGCTTGACGCCACCGAACGGGGCCGCCGGATCTGAAACCAGGCCGCGATTTAGGCCGACCATGCCATACTCCAGGCGCTCGCAAACCTGCATGGCGCGTTTCATGTTCTCCGAAAACACATAGGCGACCAGGCCGTATTCCGTGTTGTTGGCGCGGCGGATCACGTCGTCTTCATCCGTGAAGGACTGGATGGCGGCAACAGGTCCGAAGATCTCGTCGTTCACGCAGTCGGCTGTTTCCGGCACGTTGGAGAGCACCGTCGGCGGATAAAAGTAGCCCTTGCCATTGGGCAATGTGCCGCCGAGTTCCAGCCTGGCGCCCTTGGCCACGGCATCCGCGACGAATGCCGCCACCTTGTCGCGGGTATCGGCATTGACTAGCGGGCCGACATCTATCCCGTCTTCCAGCCCGTTGCCCATCTTGAGTGCAGCCATGGCGGCAGTGAACTTGCTCGTGAACTCCTGGCTGACCGCCTCATGGACATAGAAGCGGTTGGCGGCGGTGCAGGCCTCGCCGAGATTGCGCATCTTGGCGAGCATCGCACCCGCCACCGCCTTGTCGATATCGGCATCCTCGAACACGATCAGCGGAGCATTTCCGCCCAGTTCCATCGCCGGCTTGAGCACCTGATCGGCGGCCGAATGAAGCAGCTTGCGGCCAACTTCGGTGGAGCCGGTAAACGAGATGACACGCACCCGCGGGTCGTGCAGCATGTGGTCGACGAGCTTGCCGGATTTCTTCGAAGGCAGCACGTTGACCAGCCCCTTCGGCACGCCCGCTTCTTCGAGCAATGGCATCAGCGCCAGCATCGTCAGCGGCGTTTCGGAAGCCGGCTTGATGATCACCGGACACCCAGCGGCCAAAGCCGGCGCGATCTTGCGGGTGCCCATCGCCGCTGGGTAGTTCCAGGGCGTGACCAGCACGGCAATGCCGGCTGGCTTGTGCTGAACGACGATGCGCGCGCCCGACGACGGCGCATGGGTGATCATGCCGTCGGCGCGAACGGCTTCCTCGGCGAACCAGCGGAAGAATTCGGCCGCATAGGTTGCCTCGCCCATCGCATCGGCACGGGCCTTTCCGTTTTCAAGCGTGATCAGCCGCGCGAATTCGTCCAGCCGCTCGGTCATCAGTTCCCAGGCCTTGCGCAGGATCTCCGAGCGTTCTCGCGGCTTCTTGGCGGCCCACAGCCCGAAGGCGGCTTCCGCTGCGTCGAGTGCCGCATCGGCATCAGTGAGATCGGCGGAGGCGACCGACGCGATCGCCTCTTCGGTTGCGGGATTGATGACATCGAAGCGGTCGCCGCTTGCAGCGTCGCGCCATTGGCCATCGATGTAGAGATTTGTGTATTGCATCCGGTTTGCTCCAGTCAAAGCAGGTGTCTGAGAGGTTCGCCGAGGCGGTCCACGAAGCCGGTGACGAATTCGATCGCCTGGTCCTCGTCGAGTTGGCCGGCCCGGTAGTCAAGCGAAACGGCGTAGTCTTCCCGTTCGCGGCACACGGTCAGCACCGGCGCATCGGGTGCCGAACCGGTGGCCGCGGTAATCGGCGATCCGGAAAGATCGCGCAGCACGATGGACGGAAGCTCGTCACCTGCATCGCTCAAAGGTTTCGAAAGCCGTGAGCGGTCAGCATCGGCGAACCGTCCATCTGTCTTGCGAACCGTCCTGGTCTCCACGATGAGTGGCATGTCTCCAAGACCGGCCGCTTCGCGGAACGCTGCCGCGGCAAAGCGCAACCAGATCAGACGCGGTTCGAGGCGAATATCACCGTCTTCAGCGAGCCAGGCGATGAACTCGTCGCAGCCGCTCGCTGCAATTCGCGCACCAATGTGCATTGGCAACGAGCCCGCAGACGCGGGTGCGGGGATGGCCCCCGCCGTTTTGTCAGACGGTGTCAGGGTCTCCAGAAGTTTGAGATCAGAGACATGATAGGGCTGCGGCACGCCGTTCTCGACCAGCAGATTGAGGTCCAGGCCCTTCTCCATTGCCAGGCGGCGCGTCTTGGGGGAAGCCAGGATGCGACCGCCCGAAGCTGGTACGCCTGCCGTTCGCGGCTTTTCCGCCGCAATCGGTGGCGCCTTGGCCACGGCATTGCCAGACGCCTCGCCGTCGTCCGCCGGGGCGCTCTTGTGGCTGCGAGCCACCGCGTTTTCCGGTTTTTCCGCGCTGATGATTGCGATCACCGATCCGACCGGAACCGCCTGCTGCGCGTCGGCCAGAATGGCGGCGACGAAGCCGTCATGTCCGGCTTCCACTTCCATCACCGATTTGTCGGTTTCCACTTCAAGCAGAACGTCACTTGCGGCCACCGGGTCGCCCGGCTGCTTGCGCCAGGCAACGATCAGACCGGTATCCTGCGCCATTCCGAGGGCCGGCATGATGATTTCCGCGCCCGACGGCAGGGTGTCCGAGCTGGTATCCCCTCGCGCGGCCAGCGCCTCATCC
The DNA here is from genome assembly GCA_018829385.1 of Alphaproteobacteria bacterium. Lineage (GTDB taxonomy): Bacteria > Pseudomonadota > Alphaproteobacteria > Rhizobiales > Rhizobiaceae > Hoeflea. The sequence goes on along the minus strand of JAHJUC010000395.1, from coordinate 4,311 downwards.
GGTTCCGCGGCACCGGAGTTTGAAGCAGGAACTGCGGTGCTTGCCGCATCCGCTGTTTCCGCAATCACGGCGACCACCTGGCCGACAGGCACGTGGTCGCCAGCTTCGGCGCTGACCGCGGCGAGAAATCCGTCAGCAAGGGCCTCGACTTCCATCACCGCCTTGTCGGTTTCGACCTCCATCAGCGCGTCGCCGGTCTTCACTGCATCGCCCGGCTTCTTCAGCCATGACACGATCAGGCCGGTGTCCTGCGCCATGCCTAGTGCCGGCATGATGACATCATGCGGCATGGATCATCTCCCCGTCGAGCATCTCTCCGGCCACAAGTTTACGGGCATTGGCTGCCACGCCTTCCGGGGTCGGCACAGTGAGGTCTTCCAGCGCCGGGCTGAAGGGAACGGGCACATCCATGGCGCCCATGCGCAGCACCGGCGCATCGAGATGGTAGAAGGCCTTCTCGTTGAGCCGCGAAGCGATCTCCGAGGTGACCCCGTAGCTCTGGTGCCCCTCGTCGATCACGATGGCGCGCGAGGTTTTCTTCACCGACTTGATCAGCGCGGCTTCGTCGAGCGGCACGATGGTGCGGGGATCGATGACTTCGGCGCTGATGCCTTCCGCGGCGAGAATTTCGGCCGCCTTTTCTGCGACCTGCACCATCGACGAGGTCGCGATCAGAGTGATGTCTGTGCCTTCGCGCTTCACATTGGCGACGCCGAACGGGATCAGGTACTCCTCATCCGGTACGCCGGCCTTCTCCTGGTACATCAGCTTGTCTTCGAAGATGACCACGGGATTGTTGTCACGGATTGCCGTCTTCATCAGCCCCTTCGCCTCGTAAGCCGAAGACGGCAGAGCGACCTTCAGGCCGGGTATATGGGCGACGAGGGCATGCAGCGACTGGGAATGCTGGGCGGCAGACCGGCGTGTGGCGCCGAGATTTGTCCGCAGCACCAGCGGAACGCTCAGCTTGCCGCCGGACATGTAATGGGTCTTGGCCGCCTGGTTGCAGAGCTGATCCATGATCAGGAAAATGAAGTCTCCGAACATAAGATCGACCACGGGACGGGAACCGGTCATCGCGGCTCCGACGGCAATGCCCATGAAGCCGGGTTCGGCGATCGGCGTATCGACAACCCGCGCCGTTCCGAATTCCTCGACAAGGCCGGACAGGACCTTGAACGGGGTTCCGGCCTCGGCCACGTCCTCGCCGATGATGAACACGGTCTCATCGCGGCGCATTTCCTCGGCAAGGGCCTCGTTGACGGCCTGGGAAAGGGTGATTTCACGCATGGGTTTTCTCCTCAGGCCGCGTAGACGTGCATGTCGACTTCGGATGCATCGGGATATTTCGCCTTGAGCGCGTATTCGACGGCGGCAGTAGCATCGGCCTTGATCTCGGCCTGCATCGCTTCGAGCTCCTCCTCAGTGGCGATGCCTTCGCTGGTGAGATGGCGGGCGAACTGGGTGATCGGGTCCTTGTTCTCCCGCCAGTCCTTCTCCTCGTCCTTCGAGCGGTAGTATTCGCGGTTGATGTCGCCGACATGGTGACCGTGATAGCGGTAGGTCATCAACTCCATGAAGAAAGGGCCTTCGCCCTTGCGGCAGCGTTCCACCAGTTGCTCGGTCAGCGAGTTGACCGCAAGCACATCCTGGCCATCGACGGTGTGCGCCTCGATGCCGAAAGCCTCGGCCCGGCCGGTGATCGAGCCGGCCGCGATCTCGGCAGTCTTGGTGTATTCGGAATAGCCGTTGTTTTCGCAGGCGTAGATGATCGGCAGGTTCCACAGAGCGGCCATGTTCATGACCTCGTACATGAGGCCCTGGGCGGTGGCGCCGTCGCCAAAGAAGCAGACGGTAACATCATCCTTGCCCAGCAGTTTGGCGGTAAACGCCGCGCCGGTCGCAATCCCCATCGAGCCGCCGACGATGGCGTTGGCCCCCAGATTGCCGTTTGACTGGTCGGCAATGTGCATCGACCCGCCCTTGCCGCGGCAATAGCCTTCTTCCTTGCCCAGCAATTCGCAGAACATTTCCTTGAATTCGGCGCCCTTGGCGACGCAATGCCCGTGGCCGCGATGCGTCGACGTGATCTTGTCTGTGACCCTAAGGGCTTCGCAGATTCCCACGGCAACCGCTTCCTCGCCCGAATACATGTGGGTCAGCCCCGGCATCTTCGCCGACAGGTAGAGCTGGTTGGCGTTGTCCTCGAAGGTCCGGATCCGGACCATCTGGCGGTACATGCGCAGAAAATCCTCGGCATTGTGCTTGGCCGAAGCCTGGGCGGAATTCTTGGTCTTGCTGGTGCTCATCTTTTCGGTTCCCGGTCTCTTGGCTTGGCCCGGCCGCAACGCGTGCGGACCGGGCCTTCCAGGGAGGAGCTCAATAACGGTTGGCGATCGGCAGTTCCTCGGCAGGGAACAGCGAGATGACCTCGCAGCCCGTGTCGGTCACCACCACTTCTTCCTCGATCCGCGCGGCCGAGTAGCCGTCGCTTGCCGGACAGTAGGTTTCGAGCGCGAACACCATTCCGGTCTGGATCTCCATCGGGTGATCGAGCGAGACCGCTCGGCTGATGATCGGACGCTCGTGAAGCGCCAGGCCCAGGCCGTGGCCGAACTGAAGGCCGAAGGCGGCCTCCTCGCTGGGGAAGCCGAATTCCTCCGCCTTCGGCCACACCTCGGCCACCTTGTCGGTGCTGACGCCGGGCTTGATCATCGCAATCGATGCGTCGATCCATTCACGGGCCTTGACGTAGGCGTCGTTCTGGGAGGGCGTTGCCCGGCCGATGTTGAAGGTCCGGTAGTAGCAGGTCCGGTATCCTTGGTAGGACTGCAGAATATCGAAGAACGCCTGGTCGCCGGGCCGGAAATAGCGGTCGGTGAAATTGTGCGGATGCGGGTTGCAGCGCTCGCCGGATATGGCGTTGATCGCCTCGACGTCGTCCGACCCCATTTCGTAGAGCATCTTGTTTGACAGCGCGACGATGTCGTTTTCGCGGATGCCGGGTTTGAGTTGCTCGTAGATCATGTGGTAGACGCCATCGACCATCGCGGCCGCCTGGGTAAGCAGCTGGATTTCGTCCCAGTTCTTGATCTCGCGCGCCGCCAGCATGATCTGCTGGCCGTCGATGACGTTGAGGCCTTCTTCCTGAAGCGCATGGAACATGGCCGTTTCGGCATAATCGACACCGACAGGCATGCCGGCCATTCCGGCGTCCTTGATCAGGCCGGCAATTTCCCTTGCGTATTTGCGCATCAGGCCGAAATCCGGCGGGATCGTGCCGCGCATGCCGACGACGCCGGCCCGGCAGTGGTCCGGCTCAAGCCAGTCCGAGAACTTCTTGTGGTGCATGGCCGCCGATCCGAAGTCCCAGACGTAAGGGGAATCGTCGCCGGTCAGCAGACAGAAGCGGCACATCTTGTCACGCTCCCACTCGCCGATCTTGGTCGCTGAAACGTAGCGGATGTTGTTGACATCAAACAGCAGCAGCGTTCCGGCAGGGGAGTTCTTCAAGGCCTGCCGGGCCCGGCTCAGGCGGTAGCGCCGCAGCCGGTCGTGATCGATTCTGCGTTCGAAATCGACAGATGTGTGTCCCCACGCGGGCAGCCGGTTTTCCCATTTCCACTGGGGTTCGAGATCCTGGGCTGTCAGGATGTTCGGTGTCAGGGCACGCGACATGACTTTCTCCTCCGGACCCGCCTTCACGCGCCCGTTTGCTTCGTTGAAACCTGGGTTTATGCCGTTACTGGATGCACCAGCCGCCATCGATGTGGATCATCTGGCCGGTCATGTAGTCGCTGTCCGGGCTGGCAAGGAACGAGGCCGTGCCGACAATGTCGTCGGGGTAGGAGACCCGCTTGATCTGCAACTGGTCGCGGGCAATGTCCTCGTAGGCCTGGCCGGCCTTCTCCTTGAAGCCGATCTCGACAAGATCCTTGTCGAGCTGCTCCCAAAGCGGCGTGACCACGACGCCCGGCGCATAACCGTTGACGGTGATGTTGTGCTCGGCCAGCGCCACGGCGCCGCAATGGGTGAGTGCGAGGCAGCCATATTTGGAGGTGCAGTACACGGTGACGTCGACCAGCGGCTTTCTTGACGCAATGGAGCCTACATTGATGATCTTGTAGGGCTCCTCCATCGGGCCCTGGGCGATCATCTGGCGGGCTGTTTCCTGCATCCCGAGCCACATGGCCTTGGTGTTGACAGTCATGATCATGTCCCAGTTGTCTTCATCGATATCCATGAAGAAGCGAGGCTTGTTCAGCCCGGCATTGAAGACGCCGACATTGATCGAACCGAAGGCCTCCACCG
>JAHJUC010000043.1 GCA_018829385.1 Alphaproteobacteria bacterium | reverse complement strand
GATGTCGGGAATGAATCCCATGTCGAGCATCCGGTCGGCTTCGTCGATGACAAGGATCTCGACACCGGTCATCAAGAGCTTGCCGCGCTCGGTGTGGTCGAGCAGCCGGCCCGGGGTGGCGATCAGCACGTCGGCGCCGCGTTCGAGCTTGCGGTCCTGTTCGTCAAAGGAAACGCCGCCGATCAGCAGAACGATGTTGAGACGATGGTTCTTGCCGTATTTTTCGAAATTCTCGTGCACCTGGGCCGCGAGTTCACGGGTCGGTTCGAGGATCAGGGTGCGCGGCATGCGCGCCCGGGCGCGGCCCCTTTCGAGCATTGTCAGCATCGGCAGCACGAAGCCCGCCGTCTTGCCGGTTCCGGTCTGGGCGATGCCCAGAATGTCGCGCCTTTCGAGCGCCGGCGGGATGGCGCCAGCCTGAATAGGTGTTGGGATCGTGTAGCCGGCGTCAGTTACGGCGGACAGTACTTTTTGGCTTAAGCCAAGATCAGCAAAAGTGGTCAATTGGGAGCGTTTTCCGTTTCGGAGTTTGCGGCAATGCGCGGGAGCGCGCTGTAAATCGCGATCCCAGTGCGTTCCGAATAGTCGCTGCAGTGCATTAAGTCAAGGAAAAGCCCGGATAAGCCCCGGATTGGCGCCGTATTGCCGCGCAGGGCTTCATGGGCGCATCTTCGAATTTTCAAGACGCTTCAACCGGTGAAGGCGGTGGTTCATTTTCACCCCGGCGGGAGGGGTGCTGCGGTGAACCATTGCCACCCGGTATGCGTGAAAGGCGGCGTCGGGGGCTTTAACACCTCACAATGGAGTTTGCATATGAAACTGACAAAGACGATCGCAGCTGCTGTATTCGCATTGGGCCTTGCCGGAGGCTCCGCAATGGCCGCCTCCCATTCGGCCAAGAAGGACATCGTCGACACCGCCGTCGAGGCCGGCAGTTTCCAGACGCTGGTTGCAGCCGTTCAGGCCGCAGGCCTTGTCGAGACGCTCAAGGGCGACGGCCCGTTCACGGTTTTCGCTCCGACGGACGAAGCGTTCGCCGCGCTCGGGATGACTGTCACTGACCTCCTGAAGCCGGAGAACAAGGACAAGCTGGTTGCGGTGCTGACCTACCACGTGGTGGCCGGCAAGGTGATGTCGACGGATCTCGTCGATGATTCCACGCCGGCGACCGTCCAGGGTTCGATGGTCACCATCGATCTCGACAATGGCGCAATGGTCAACGACGCCAAGGTGGTGACGGCTGACATCGACACCTCGAATGGCGTCATTCACGTCATCGACAAGGTGCTGGTGCCGGAAGGCGTTCTGTAATCCTGTAATCCAGGCATTCCAGACAATGGGAAGGGGCCGCGCTCGCGGCCCCTTTTTCGTGGCGTCGTTCGCCTGTTCTGACCAGATCAGTTGGAAACCAGCAGTGGCCTGAGCTTGTTGGCGGCCTTGAGAAAGCGCATCGGGTCGATCGCATCGCCGTTGCGGCGGACTTCATAATGCAGGTGCGGACCGGTCGAACGGCCTGTCGAGCCGGAGCGTCCGATGCGCCCGCCGCTTGTCACTTGGTCGCCTTCGCGGACTTCCACGGCGGAGAGGTGGGCATAGCGGGTGGTGATGCCGTTGCCGTGGTCGATCTCGACCATCTTGCCGTAGCCGCCATTGCGGCCGGCGTGGACGACAATGCCGGAGCCGGTGGAGAAGATGGGGGTGCCTGCCGGCGTGCGGAAATCGATGCCGCCATGAAAGGCAAGCCGGCCAAGAAACGGATCACGGCGGTTTCCGAAGCGCGAGGTGATTTCCCGGCCGGGAGCGGGAACGCCGATCGGCAGCTTGCGGGCATGGCGCCGCACAGCATCTAGCCGTCCGAGCGCCTGGTCGAGGTCGTCGAGCGTGGCTTCGAATGCGTTGGGATCGTTTGGCCGGACGAATGGTCCGCCCACGGCGCTGTCGTCGACCGCAGGGATCGGCAGGCCCGTGGACCTGATGATCTCGTCGATTTCCGACGCGGTTTCGAAGGCGTTGATTGCCAGGCCCTGCATCTTCTCGATCTGTTCGCGTTCAATCGATTTCAGCGAAAGGGTTACGCTCGAAAAGATCCGGTCGGCCCGTTCGCCAACCGATTCCCGTTCCGCAGACGTGGAGACAGGGGCAAAGGCGAGCGGATTGAGATGGGTGGCCGCGGGATCGGCGACAACGACCGATTGCGATGCGAGAGCGGCAAGCCGGGCCGTCTTTGCCGTTGCTGCCGGCAGGGATGCCTCTTTCTTCGGATTGCCGGTGGGGACGGGAACATGGCTCGGCGACGCGCCGACCCGGTCGAGCAACGGCCCGAGCTTGCCGTGGCGATTGCTGAGCGCGTTCTGCCGGGCGATCAGCTCGGCAACCTTCTCTTCCATCAGCTGCTGGTCGAGCAATTGCCGGCTGGTCACCCGATCGACCTGCGACCTGAGCGCCGCGATCCGGTCCTCGTAGGCATGCTGTATGCGCGCCTGCCGCGCCATCGAGGCGCCGATCAGGTCGTCGCGCAGCACCAGATAGGAGGTGGCGCCGAGATAGCCGATCGCCATCACGCCCAGAACGGACATCAGCAATCCGGCGATCCATGGACGGATGGTGATGTGCCGGATGGTTTCGCCGCTGGCGAAAATGATGGTGTGGGAATGTTTTGGGCGTTTGCCAAATACGCGGCTGTCCTGCCTCTGCGACACGCGATAATCCTCGTCAGAACGGGTTGCCGTTGATTGTTCTGGAGGGATTACAACCTGTTAAGGTTAACAAAGCTTTGAGCCGGGGCCTTTGAGGGATAATAGATTAGCTTTACGACATATTTTGGCTGGTGAGCGCCCGATAGAATGTCGGCGTCAGGCCCGCAGCGGCGCGGGCGAGGTCGTTGAAGGGCGGCTTGAGGCCGCCGCGGAAATTGGCGCGAACGAGAAGCCTGAAGGTTTCCGCCGGATCCTTGCCTTCGCGGGCGCAGATGAAGCGGAACCACTTGGCGCCGATGGCGACGTGCTTCTTCTCGTCCTCGTAGATCACGTCGAGGACGGCGGCGGTGTCGTGGTCGCCGACCTCGCGCATCTTGGCGCGCAGGGACGGGGTGACATCGAGCCCGCGTGCCTCGAGAATCAGCGGCACCACGGCGAGGCGCGCGGTCAGGTCGTTGCGGGTGTCGTGCGCCGCCTGCCACAGGCCGTCATGGGCGGGCATGTC
>JAHJUC010000394.1 GCA_018829385.1 Alphaproteobacteria bacterium | reverse complement strand
CGCCGATTCGATCACCGCTCATGTCGAACTGAAGGACGGCAAGGTCGAGAAGATCACCGCCGACCGGATGATCTCGGCTGTCGGCGTGCAGGGCAACATCGAGAACATCGGTCTGGAAACGCTCGGCGTGAAGACCGACCGCGGCTGCATCGTCATCGACGGCTACGGCAAGACCAACGTCCCTGGCATCTACGCCATCGGCGATGTCGCAGGCCCGCCGATGCTGGCGCACAAGGCCGAGCACGAGGCCGTCATCTGTGTCGAGAAGATCGCCGGCCTCAAGAACGTTCACCCGATGGACAAGCTCAAGATCCCCGGCTGCACCTATTGCAATCCGCAGGTCGCCTCCGTCGGCCTGACCGAAGCCAAGGCCAAGGAGCAGGGCCGCGACATCCGCGTCGGCCGCTTCCCCTTCGTCGCCAACGGCAAGGCGATTGCGCTGGGCGAGGACCAGGGCATGGTCAAGACCATCTTCGACAAGAAGACCGGCGAGCTTCTCGGCGCGCATCTGGTAGGAGCGGAAGTCACCGAGCTGATCCAGGGTTTTGTCGTGGCGATGAACCTCGAGACCACCGAGGAAGACCTGATGCACACCATCTTCCCGCACCCGACGATCTCGGAGACGCTCAAGGAAAGCGTGCTCGACGCCTATGGGCGGGCATTGAACGCGTGACCGGCCTTCGCCGGTTGCCCCGGATCGTCGTGATGCCAGCCGTTGGCGGCGCAGGTCTGGGTGCTCTGGCGGGGCTTGCCGCCCTTCGAGGGCGCGGCGCGGTCGAGTTCGGCACGCTCCACCTTGAAGGACTGGCGGGAATCGCGGCGGTATCCGTCGTTCTGGCATTGATGGGGCTGCTGCTCGGTCTTACATTCTGGTTGATCATGCGGGCGCTTGCCGCCGCGGCAAAGGGAGACAGACGACGATGATGGGACAACAAATGGGGTTCGTGGCGATGCCCGGGCTCGGCTTCTTCGGTCTGCTGCTGGTCGGCCTGATCGCCGGCTACGTCGCCGAACGCGCCATGAACCGCGACCACGGGCTCCTGACCAACATGCTCGTCGGCATCGGCGGCTCGTTCGTCGGCAGTGCGCTCGCGGGCGTGCTCAACATCAATTACTACGGATTTGCCGGAAATCTGGTCGTCGCCATCATCGGCGCGCTCCTGATCCTCTGGGTCTTCGGACGCGCCAAGCGCGGCTGAACCACCAACGCTTGCAAAGGACCGCATCATGGTCACCATTCTCGACGCCACAACCCCGGTCGCAAAGCGCGTGCGGCATCCGGAAAAGCAGAACCGGCCCGACACCGAGGTCAAGCGCAAGCCCGAATGGATCCGCGTCCGCGCGCCGACGTCGAAGGGCTACCAGGAAACCCGCTCGATCGTGAAGGACAACAACCTCGTCACCGTCTGCGAGGAGGCCGGCTGCCCCAATATCGGCGAATGCTGGGACAAGAAGCACGCCACCTTCATGATCATGGGCGAGATCTGCACCCGCGCCTGCGCCTTCTGCAACGTGATTACCGGCAAGCCCAATGCGCTCGACATGGCCGAGCCGGAAAATGTGGCCAAGGCGGTCCGGCAGATGGGGTTGCAGCACGTGGTCATCACCTCGGTCGACCGCGACGATCTCGATGACGGCGGCGCCGAGCATTTCGAGAAGGTGATCTTCGCCATCCGCGCCGCATCGCCCCAGACGACGATCGAGATCCTGACGCCGGACTTCCTGCGCAAGCCCGGCGCGCTCGAACGCGTGGTCGCCGCCAAGCCCGACGTGTTCAATCACAATCTCGAGACCGTGCCCGGCAATTATCTCACCGTCCGCCCCGGCGCGCGCTATTTCCATTCATTGCGGCTGTTGCAGCGGGTCAAGGAACTCGATCCGACCATGTTCACCAAGTCCGGCATCATGGTGGGGCTGGGCGAGGAGCGCAACGAGGTGCTGCAGCTGATGGACGATTTGCGCTCGGCCGATGTCGATTTCATGACCATCGGCCAGTACCTGCAGCCGACCCGCAAGCACCACGAGGTGATGAGCTACGTCACCCCCGACGAGTTCAAGAGCTACGAGAAGATCGCCTACACCAAGGGCTTCCTGATGGTCTCCTCGAGCCCGCTGACCCGCTCCTCCCACCACGCCGGCGACGATTTCGCCAGGCTCAAGGCCAACCGCGAGGCGAAGCTGGCTGGTGCCGGGGTGGCGCTGTAAAATCGTGCCGCAATACAAGACCACACGCCAGGTTCCGCATTCCCCGCGCCAGATGTTCGATCTGGTCGCCGATGTCGAGCGTTATCCCGAGTTTTTGCCGCTGTGCGAGGCGCTCAGCGTGCGCTCGCGCAAGGAGCGGGACGGCAAGACGCTGCTGATCGCCGACATGACGGTGGGCTACAAGGCCATCCGCGAGACCTTTACCAGCCAGGTGCTGCTCAAGACCGAGGACCTGGCGATCGACGTCAAGTATCTCGATGGCCCGTTCAAGTACCTGACCAATGAATGGCGCTTCGAGCCACGCGCGGGTGGCGGCTGCGAGGTCTGCTTCTTCATCGATTACGAGTTCAAGAGCAGGGTGCTGGGCGCGCTGATGGGCTCCATGTTCGACCGCGCCTTCCGCATGTTCGCCGAGGCGTTCGAAAAGCGCGCCCGCGAAATCTACGGCGAACCGGGCGTTTCCTGAGGCTGTGATCCGAGCGCCGCGCGGCCGATGAGCGCTTCGAGCGCCGCACGCACGGTGGCGGCCCTGATCATGTCGCGGCTCCAGGCCGGGTCCCAGCGCAACTCAACCGCGCTGGTTAGGTCGTCCGGGCCTGACAGCCCCATCCACACCAGACCGACGGGTTTGTGCGGCGAGCCGCCGCCGGGACCGGCAACCCCTGTCACCGACACCGCGAATTCGGCTCGTGAGCGCCGCCGGGCGCCAAGCACCATCTCCGTCGCCACCTGGGCCGAGACCGCGCCGAAGGCCGCAAGCGTGGTTTCGCGGACACCCAGCATGTCCTGCTTGGCCTCGTTCGAATAGGTGACGAACCCCCGGTCGAACACGGTGGAAGATCCGGCAATATCGGTGATCGCGCCGGCAATCAGTCCGCCGGTGCAGGATTCGGCTGTCGCCACCATCGCGCCGAGGCCGGGAAACGTATCGATGATCTGCTGCGCCAGCCGCCGGCTGTCCGCGCGCATCGCCTCAAGCATCGCCGTGTCGCCTTGCGGTTCGCCGCTCATTCCGGCTCTCCGAACACCACGGTGGCCGTGGCGATCGCCGCGATGCCCTCGCGGCGGCCGATGAAGCCGATCATCTCGTTAGTCGTCGCCTTGACCGAGCAGCGATCGGCGGAGATGCCGAGAATCCGGGCAAGCGACTGGCGCATCTCGAGCCGGTGCGGTCCGATCTTCGGAGCTTCCGCGATCAGGGAAACATCGGCATTCATGATCATGCCGCCGGCCTTGCGCACGATTGCTGCCGCATGGGCAAGGAAGATCTCCGACGCCGCGCCGCGCCATTGTGGATCAGACGGCGGGAAATGATCGCCGATATCGCCGGCGGCGCAGGTCGCCAGCAACGCGTCGGTCAATGCATGCAGGCCGACATCCGCATCCGAATGCCCGTCAAGCCGCTGATCGTGCGGGATTTCCACGCCGCAGAGGGTGACGAAGCTGCCCGGCACCAGCCGGTGGACATCATAGCCGTTGCCGGTGCGCACATCGGGCAATCGATGCGGCGCGGGTTTCTTGTCGACCATGAGTGTCTCCTCCGGTGGCGGGCTTGCGTGCTGGGCGTGTACTGACGAAGTGTTTACGGCTTGCGTTAACCGGAAAAAAGATCTTTTGCATTTTTCTCGACTGTCGAGTGAATTCGCCTTGGCAATCCCGGCATATTTGTCTAAAAAAACGGCAACAAAGAAAGTTGCCCTAATCGCATGCATAACTTTGACCCACCACTAGACGAGCCGCTCCGGATCGGCCCGGTGACCGCAAGAAACCGGGTGTTTCTGGCGCCGTTGTCAGGCATTTCCGACCTGCCGTTCCGGCAATTGGCCTGGCGGCACGGCGCGGGGCTGGTTTTCACCGAAATGGTGGCAAGCCGCGAACTGGTGATCGACCATCCCGAGTCGCATGCGCGTCTGCGTGGCGACGGCATCGATCCGCATGTGGTCCAGCTTGCCGGCCGAGAGGCTCGCTGGATGGGCGAGGCGGCCCGCATCGCCGAGGATGCCGGCGCCGCCATGATCGACATCAACATGGGCTGCCCCGCCAAGAAGGTGACCGGCGGCTATTCCGGTTCCGCGCTGATGCGCGATCCCGACCACGCGCTCTCTCTCATCGAGGCGACCGTCAAGGCGGTTTCTGTGCCGGTGACGCTGAAGATGCGGCTGGGCTGGGACCAT
>JAHJUC010000393.1 GCA_018829385.1 Alphaproteobacteria bacterium | reverse complement strand
CTTGTTCCATCCCCAGCCGGAACACGCCGCCGACACTTGACTTCCAGCGGGCAAACAGCGTCGTGAACGGATTGCGGCACTTGGTCAGGCAGGCCTGCTTCAGGGACGTGAACTGGTAAAGCCCCGCGCACAGCAGAATGATACCCGCAATCACGCCCTTCACCGGGCTGGTCGCCGACGAGCCGGAGATCCCGGCGATACCCAGCTGGACAACAGTGAAGCAGACAGCCGCCAATGCCCAGACGAGAAGATAGCCGGCCGCGAGAACCGCGGGATGAACCACCGGCTCACCCCGAGCGGCAGCCGTATTGGCGATCTCGGAATAGGTGCGGATCATCGGTGCGGCAGTCGGCAGCATCATCGCCACAGACATTGCCAACCACATGACGAAAAGCGCCAGCGCCACGGAAGGAACCGATCCGCTGCTGAACACCAGCCCGGAATCGCCCGACAGGCAGAGATCGGCGATGATCGCGGCGTAGGAACCGGGCTCCACCGGAAGAAATCCGGAAATCAACGACATGCCGGGCCCGAGCGGGCGCGGTGTTCCCTGAAGCTCGATCACCGAACCGACCATCGACATCAAGAACCACCAGGCAAGTCCGGCGGTCAGCAGCACCATCGCCATCACCGGCCACACCGGGCGGCGCGCCAACCCGGCGATCGTGCGCCCTGACCGGTCCAGCTGATCGAACCGGCCGTCGAGCGGATCTGTGTTTGCACGGGGCGTGAACATGCGCCAAATGATCCCATGGAGTTCGTTCGTCTGGCGATGTAAAGGATGGATGGCCAACAAGGCAATCGGCAACGCATTGAACGGGTGAAGTTTTGGCAAAGAGCAAGGATCTGCAAAAGGGCAACGGATTGTCCCGACCGTATGACGTGGCGGTCATTGGCGGTGGCCTTGCCGGATCTGTCGCAGCCCTTGCCGCGGCAGCGGAGGGATGGCGCGTCGCCTTCATTGCGCCGCCACCGCCGCGCCAGGACGGGCGGACCACCGCGCTCCTGTCCGAATCGATCGATTTCCTGGCCCGTCTCGGCCTCTGGGAAGACGTCCGGCCGGTGTCCGCCCCCTTGCGCACCATGCGCATACTCGATGGCACCAGCCGGCTGTTCCGCGCCCCGCCGGTCTCCTTCCGCTCGAGCGAGATCGATCTTGACGCCTTTGGCTACAACATCCCCAACCAGCCCCTGTTTGACGTCCTCCACGCCGCAACGCGCCAATCGGGACTGATCGACCGTTTCGAAAGTCCGTTGGTGGAGGCGGACCAGTCCGGTGACGACGTCACGCTGACCCTCGAGGATGGAACGAAGGTAACGGCGCTTGCTGCCCTCGCCGCCGACGGCCGCGGCTCGAAGCTGCGCGAGGCGGTCGGCATCAAGGTCAGGACCTGGTCCTATCCGCAAACCGCCCTTGTCATGAATTTTTCCCATCGCATCGGTCATGCCGATACATCGACGGAGTTCCACACCGAGCAGGGTCCGTTCACCCAGGTGCCGCTGCCCGGCAACCGCTCCAGTCTCGTCTGGGCCGTCAGGCCCGGGGACGTCGACGCCCTCCTCGCCCTGCCCCGCGACGCGCTCAACGCGGAGGTGGAATCGCGGATGCGCTCCATCCTCGGCGCCGTCGAGGTCGAGGGCGATGTCCAGGCCTGGCCGCTGTCGAGCCTGATCGCCGAGAGCTTCGGCAAGGGACGAACAATGCTGGTGGGAGAAACCGGGCACGCCTTCCCGCCGATCGGCGCACAGGGTCTCAATCTCGGCCTGCGCGACATCATGCAGGCCATCCAGTCCATCATCGATGCAGGCGGACCCGAACATGCGCCGCAGGCCGTCGCCGCGTTCAACCGCAAGCGCCGTGCCGATGTGACCAGCCGGACCGCCGGGGTCGACCTGCTCAACCGGGCTCTGCTGAGCTCGTTCCTTCCGGTGCAGGCCCTGCGTGCGGGCGGACTGGCAGCATTGTCGGCCATTCCGCCGCTGAGGCTTCTGGCCATGCGTGAAGGCATGACGCCGGGCTGGCGCAGCAGCAACACCGCCGGCTCATCCGCACCGCGCGCCTGACAAGACACATTTAGAAAATGCTGTAACGCCTTGATGTATTTTACGAATAACTAATTTAGTCGTGCAACGGGTTCGGCGGCTTGAACCGTACTCATCCCGGAAACAGATCCGGTGGCAGCGTTCCGCTGGTGATCAGCCAAAGCAGCGCCGACACGCTCAGCACGCTGCTTACGGTGGTGAGGAGAACCGTGGCCGATGCCCTCTCCACCCAGGTCGAATACTGCTGAGCAATCACGAACACATTGGTGGCCGTCGGCAACGAGGCGAGCAGAACCGCCGTATAGACCCATACCGGGTCGAAGTCGCCCATGGCGCTCAATCCGAGATACATCATCACCGGATGTGCGATCAGTTTCATCGGCACGATATAGCCCAGTTCGACCGGCACCCGCTTGAGCGGCCGGAGCGCCAGCGTCACGCCCATGGCAAACAGGGCGCAGGGCGCGGCCGCCTGGGCGAGATAATCTATCAGGCGTCCGACCGGCAGCGGCGGCACGAATTCGATCCAGGCGGCCGCCACACCCACCACGGTGGCGAGGATGAAGGGGTGAAAGGCAATCTTGCGCGTGACCCCAAGCGCCAAAGCTCCGGCGCTGCGATGATCGCCGCCGGCGAGGGCCATCATCATCGGTGCGATGGTGAAATGCATGATGTTTTCGAAGCAGAAGATCAGCGCCACCGGCACGGCAGCCGGCTCCCCGAATGCGAGGATTGCGATGCCCGGCCCCATGTAGCCGATATTGCCATAGGCGCCCGCAAGCCCCTGCACGGTGGCTTCGCCGATCGCCGCGCGCCGGATCAGGATGCCGGCCGCAAACACCAGCGCAAACACCGTGTAGGTCACAACCATGCTGGTCAGCACGTAATCCCAGCGCGCCAGCTGTTCGATCGGCGTGCGCGACAACAGCTTGAAGAACAGCGCGGGCAGCGAAACATAGATGATGAAGGTGTTGAGCCAGCCCATCGCCTCGTGCGGCTGCTTGGTAATCCGCGCGGCGACGTAACCAAGCAGGATCAGGCCGAAAAACGGCAGAACCAGACCAGTGATTTCAGCCATACTTGATCCCTGCGAGAGCTGTTAATACAATGTTGCAGCCTTTGCAGGGGGTAGGTTCCCGACGCTTCTGCGTCAAGGCCAAACGGTTGAACTTCTGGCCAGACTTCCCATGTATTTGGCCAAAGGAAGAAAGACATGCAGCTCAAACAAGCCAAGTTTCACATCGGACAGGTCGTCAAGCACCGGATTTTCCCGTTCCGCGGCGTCATCTTTGATGTCGATCCGGTCTATGCCAACACCGAGGAGTGGTGGAACGCCATTCCCGAGCATGTCCGTCCCCGCAAGGACCAGCCGTTCTATCATCTGCTCGCCGAAAACGACGAGACCGAATATGTCGCCTATGTATCGGAGCAGAACCTGCTGATCGACGACAGCGACAATCCGGTCCGCCATCCGCAGCTGGCCGAGTTCTTCGACGCTCAGGTGGATGGAACCTACAAGCCCAAGGAGCGGGTGAGCCACTGATCCCGCAGCCGGCTGCCAGGCAAGGCCGCTTGAACGCATAGAAAAAGGCCCGGAAGCGGTGGCGCATCCGGGCCTTTTCGATTGGAGTCTGAGGCAATCAGTTGTTCTTGGCGGCCGCCTGGGCGTCTTCAAGCTTCTTGCGGGCTTCGTCGGCCTTCTTGGCCATTTCTTCCTGCAGCAGGCGCTGACGTTCCTGAAGCTCGGACTGCGCGATCGGGTCGCCGTCCCAGCCCTGGGTGAAGCCTTCCAGCGAGATTTTCAGCGGGTTCGGCGTCCGCTGGTAGTTGACCGAAGTCAGAACCAGTTCGCCGCCCTTCTTGAATGAAGCGATCATGGCGTCGGTCAGCAGGGTTTCAGCGACGCAGGTTTCCGGCATGCAGATCGCATATTCGAGACGCTGGGCCTGGCCGCCATCGACCTGCATGTTGATGCCCGGCTGGATCATGCGCGCGGTCGGAACCGTGACCTGGAGAATCATCCGGTTCACCTTGCCGGTGACCTTGATCAGGCCGATGGCCGTCAGCAGCTGCCCCGTCGGTGCCGTGACGATGTTCTGAACGATGCAGACATCATTGTCTTCCTGCTTCGTGCAGGTCTTGTACCAGCCCTGGTTTGCACCCTGAGCGGAAGCGGTCGCCGGCATGAATGCGGCGGCGACGCCAACCGACATGACAGATGCGAAAAGGGTCTTTGTGATGGCGTTCATTTGTTTCCATTACTCCTGAAATGCGGCCCCGGGGCAGCGTAGGGTTCGCGCATACTCTGCGCCCTCATGTATATAGCGCGCCTTCTCGATTGAAAATGCGGCAACAGCAAGGCTTGTTTCGCGTTCGTGTTAACGCGTGGAGGCGCCAATATCCAGCCCGGCGACGCGGTTGAGCTCAAAAAAATCGTCTCCTGTCCGGTCCAAGGTGGTCTGTGAGAACCGGCCCGTATATCCTCCGGACGGGATTCGGCGGCGCGGTCTCTCGCATCCTCGCCGCGCATCAGGACCTGGGAGTACGACGATGAAACAATTGCTGGCGGCACTGGCTGTCGTTGCGAGCGCCATGATCGGCGCCTTGCCGGGGGCTCGAGCCGAACCCGTTCATGCCATCGCCATGCACGGCGAACCGGCACTGCCGGCCGGTTTCTCCCACCTTCCCTACGTCAATCCGGATGCGCCCAAGGGCGGAAAGGTGACCTACGGGGTCGTCGGCACGTTCGACAGCGTTCGGCCCTTCATCGTCAAGAGCATGCGCACGACGGCCCGCGGCCTTGCCGATCCGGTCTTCGGCAATCTTGTCTACGAGACCCTGATGCAGCGCTCCCAGGACGAGCCCTTCACCCTCTACGGACTGCTTGCCGAGACAGTTGAATGGGACGGTGAGCGCAGTTTCATCCAGTACAACATCAATCCCGCCGCGCGCTGGTCGGACGGCGAGCCGGTCACCGCCGACGATGTGATCTTCACCATGGAACTGCTCAGGGACAAGGGCCGGCCGCCCTACAGCACCCGACTGAACCGGGTGGCGAGCATGGAAAAGGTCGGCCCCCTCTCCGTGCGGTTCACCTTCAACGAGGATTCCAACCGGGAGTTTCCGCTGATCCTGTCGCTTTCGCCGGTGCTGCCCAAGCACGCGACCGACCTGGAGAGCTTTGATCAGTCGACGCTGACGCCCGGTGTTGGCTCCGGTCCCTATCTGGTCAGCGAGGTCAAGCCCGGAGAACGCATCACCTACACGCGCCGCGACGACTATTGGGCCAAGGATCTGCCGATAAAGCGCGGCATCGACAATTACGACCAGATCGCCATCGAATATTTCCTGTCCGAAACAGCCCAGTTCGAGGCCTTCAAGAAGGGCGTTTTCGACGTCTACCCGGACGGCAGCGCCACCAACTGGTCACGCGGCTATGATTTTCCGGCGGTCACGTCAGGCGAGATCGTCCGCAAGGAATATGAAAGCCGGACCCCGTCCGGCATGTACGGCTTTGTCTTCAACACCCGCAGGCCGCTGTTTGAGGACGTCCGGATCCGCCGCGCGCTGACCATGCTCTTCGATTTCGAATGGGCCAACCGCAGCCTCTACGACAACACCTACAAGCGCACCCATTCGTTCTGGGACGGCTCCGACCTGTCAAGCTACGGCAAGCCCGCCGACGCGCGCGAACGCGAGATCCTGGCCCCCTTCCCCGATGCGGTGTCCGCAGACATTCTGGACGGAACATGGGTTCTCCCGGTCACCGACGGGTCGGGCCGCGACCGAAAGGTGCAGCGCGCGGCGCTGACGCTGCTGCAGGAGGCCGGATACGGTATCAAGGATGGCAAGCTGGTCGACGCCAACGGCATGCACTTCGCCTTCGACCTGATGACCCAGAATGAGGGGCAGGAAAAACTGGCGATCGCCTTCCAGCGCTCGCTGGCGGCGCTGGGCATCGACATGAAGATCCGTACCGTCGATGATGCGCAGTACCAGCAGCGCTCGCAAACCTTCGACTACGACATGATCATGAAGGCCTTTTCGTCGTCGCTGTCGCCCGGCGCGGAACAGTTGAACCGCTGGGGATCGGCCTCCCGCGATGTCCAGGGCTCGTTCAATTTCGCCGGCGCCGCCAGTCCGGCGATCGAT
>JAHJUC010000392.1 GCA_018829385.1 Alphaproteobacteria bacterium | reverse complement strand
CCTTGTGGCCGAGCACGATCTTCTTCTGGCTCTCGCGCTCGACATAGATCACCTGCTCGATGCGCACCGAGCCGTCCTTCTTCTCTTCCCAGCGTTCGGTCTCGACATGCGATGCGTAGGGCAGTTCCTGGTGCAGCCGCAGGAACAGTTTCTCGCGCGTGATCTCGGCGGCGAGCTGCCGCATGGGAAGGTCGGAAATCTGGTCTTCGGGGTAGTACCACGGTCCTTCCGGCAGCTTTTTCGCCAGGTAGTCCATCAGGTCCTTGCAGCCCGAGCCGTTGAGCGCCGAGATCATGAAGGTCTCGTCGAACTTGACCTTCTCGTGAATGGCCGCCGTCAGGGCCAGCAGCGTGTCGCGCTTGACCTGGTCGATCTTGTTGATCACCAGGATCTTGTGCCCCTGCCGCTCGGCCAGCGAATCCAGCAGCGCTTCCGCGTCACCCCTGATGCCGCGCTCGGCGTCGATCAGCACCAGCACCAGGTCGCCATCCTTGGCGCCGCCCCAGGCGGTGGTCACCATCGCCCGGTCCAGCCGCCGCTTCGGCGTGAAGATCCCCGGCGTGTCGATGAACACGATCTGGGTCCGGTCATGGATGGCGATGCCGCGCACGATCGCCCGCGTCGTCTGCACCTTGTGCGAGACGATCGACACCTTGGCGCCGACCAGCTGGTTCATCAGGGTGGATTTTCCCGCATTCGGAGCGCCGATCAGCGCCACGAAGCCGGACCGGGTCGGGCCCTGCGGTTCAGTGGGGGGTGCATCTGTTTCAGGTGTATCAGTCATTTTCTTTTCCTGCGTTTGCCTGCCAGACGCCTTCGCGTTCGAGCACTGCGGTCGCTGCGGCCTGTTCGGCGGCACGCTTGGAGCGGCTGACGCCGCTGGCGGGCCCGGCCCCTTCGATCTCGACGACCACCTTGAACACCGGTTCATGGTCGGGGCCGGAGCGATCGGTCACCCGGTAGACCGGGGTCACGCCATAACGGGCATGGGCCCATTCCTGCAATTCGGTCTTGGCGTCGCGCCGTGCCGCGTCTTCGGCAAAGGCCCGCGGCTTCCAGTGCTTGTGGATGAAGGCCCGTGCGGCCTCGAGCCCGGCATCGAGATAGATCGCCGCGATGATCGACTCCACCACATCGGCACGAACATTGAGCATGCGCTTGTCGGCAACCTGCTTGACATCGGCGCCGGTGCGGATGAACTCGTGCAATCCCAGCTCGTCTGCCACTTCGCCGCAGGTCTGCGCACTGACAAGCTGGTTGAGCCGCACGGACAATTCGCCCTCGCTGGCCTCGCGGAAATGATCAAACAACAATTCCGCCACGCACAGGCCAAGCACGCGGTCGCCGAGAAACTCCAGCCGCTCGTAATTCCCGCCTGCCGGATTGCGCAGGCTGGAATGGGTCAGCGCCCGCTCCAGCCTTTCGGCATGGGCGAAGCTATGGCCGATGCGCTCCTCGACCCGGGCGACGATGTCCGCGACTTTTTTTGCTGCGCGCTTCATCGCTGAGCTGATTTGAAGAACCGCTCCAACCTGAGGTCGGTCGGCCACTTCCAGATTTCCAGCGGCGATGCGTCTTCGCCAATCGAGAAGAAGATGATCGTCGCGCGGCCAATGAAGTTTTCGAGCGGGACATAGCCAACCTCGAAGCGGCTGTCCTGCGAGTTGTCGCGGTTGTCGCCCATCATGAAATAATGGCCTTCGGGCACCACGAATTCACGGGTGTTGTCGCCCGGCGAATTGGGGCTGAGGTCGAGTGTGGTGTAGCTGACGCCGTTGGGCAGCGTTTCCCTGTAGACGGGAACGTCCGTGCCCTGATTGTAGCGTCCTTCCGGCTTGTAGCTGCCGACCAGCTCGCGCTTGACCGCTTCGCCGTTGATGTAGAGCACGCCGTCGGTGACCTGGATCCGGTCGCCGGGAAGCCCGACCACCCGCTTGATGTAATCGATCTTGGTGTTGCTGGGCAGCCGGAACACCGCAACATCGCCGCGCTCGGGTTCGCTGCCCCAGACCCGCCCGGAAAAAAGGTCCGGCGAGAACGGGATCGAATATTTGGTATACCCGTAGGAATATTTCGAAACGAACAGATAGTCCCCGACCAGCAGGGTCTCCATCATCGAGCCGGACGGGATGCTGAACGGTTGGAAAAACAGGGTACGGATGATCACCGCCAGCAGCAGCGCCTGGGCAAGCACCTTGATGTTTTCCCAAAGGCCGCCGGAATGGTCTTTCTTGGTATCTGACACGCGTTGAAATCCTCGAGGTAGGGCGCGGAAGCGCTTTCTCTAGCTGTTTGCATCGTTCGCGGCAACACCGCTGGCCAATGTCGTGCAATCTGCTGCCGATATCCCCGCAACCGGATCCGCACAAGGCGGCAACGACGCGGCTGGCCGGGCGTCAGGACCGGGGAAGCGCTTCGATGACCACGAAGGCCTGCGCCAGCGGATAATCATCAGTTATTGTCAAATGAATGGCGCAGATCATGCCCTCAGGCGTCATGCGGTCGAGGTGCTGCGCCGCGCCCCCGCTCAGCTGCATGGTCGGCTTGCCGCCCGGCAGGTTGACCACGCCCATGTCGCGCCAGAACACGCCTTTCGAAAGTCCCGTGCCGAGCGCCTTGGAACAGGCTTCCTTCGCCGCAAACCGCTTGGCGTAGGAGGCCGCGCGCTCAGCCCGGCGATCCGATCTGGCCCGCTCGACATCGGTAAAGCACCGGCTGGTGAAACGTTCGCCATGGCGCTCAAGGGTTTTCTCGATTCGCCTTATGTCGATGAGGTCGCTGCCAATGCCGATAATCACGCGCGGTTTGCCCTGTCTGCCGTTCTGTCTGCCGTTCGTTCGGAACTTGCCTTGGCCAGTTCCTGGAGCCGCATCCCGGCCCGCTCGGCCAGCCTCGACTTGCGCCGCGCCTGAAACGCCCGCACAGCCCAGTAGGTGAGAATGTAGAAGGCGACACCGCTGACCACCCCCGGCGGGATCGCACCGATGAGCATCGGCTTGAGCACCGGCTCCCACAGCTGACTGATGTCCAGGTGCCGCAGTAGCGCTTCCAGGTTGACGTGCTTCTGATGCGCGCCGGTCTCGATCCCGATCAGCATGTTGCCGACCTTCAGCGTAAGCGCCCAGATGAAGGGAAACGACAGCGGATTGCCGAAAGCGGTTCCAAGAGCCGCGGCAACCATGTTGCCCGCGAGCAGGTAGGAGATCGCGAACGCCAGGATGAAATGAAACCCGAGCAGCGGCGTCCAGGACGCAAAAACCCCGGCGGCGACACCCGCCGCGATGGCGTGAGGCGTCGCGGTCAGCCGCAGGACGCGCTTGATGAAATACTGGAACGACCGGCCAAACGATCTCCTCGGCCAGAGCGCGGTGCGCAACCGGTCAAAAAATCCCTCTGGTCTTCGGCGACGAAACAGCATCTGGTGTCCGTATATCGCTCTTTTTGTGTCAGCTCTAAGTCAGCGCGACAACAAATCTCAAAAAGCGCCCTTGTTCCTTGTCTTCGAAGGCCAGTCTGCCCGCCAACAGCGAAGAACTGGTAAAGGCCCGCTCCAAAATTCAGCCCCGCGCCAACCAAGGGTGCAGGATGCCTGGCGGCCAGGCCGCCGGCTAGAGCGCCGTGCGTCCACCTGGACGCACAAAGGACGCTCTAACACTCTGAATCTAGAGCATCCTGCGTTCAGGCGGCACCGTCTGAACGCAGACAAGATGCTCTAGTGATAGATCCGCTCGACCGTGGAAACCGATTCAAGCGCCTTCAGCTGGGTGATCAGCTGGTTGAGATGCTTGAGGTCCCAGACCTGCAGGTCAATCAGCATCTCGGTGAAATCGGCGGCAACGCGGACCATCGTCAGGTTCTGGATATTGGTCTCGCTGGTCGCGATCGTCTGCGATACCTCGGCCAGCGTTCCCGGCGCGTTGATCGCGGTCACCAGGATGCGGGCCGGAAAGCGGTTCTTGTTGTTCTCGTCGATATCCCAGCGGATATCGATCCAGCGGTTTGGTTCGTCGTCGAACTTTGTCAGCTCCGGCGACTGGATCGGATAGATGGTAATGCCCGCCCCGGTCTCCAGAATACCGACGATCCGGTCGCCCGGCACCGCGCCGCCGGGGCCGAACTTGACCACCGAATTGTCGTCCATGCCGCGGATCGGCATCGCGTCCATGTCCGGATCAGGCCCGATGCGCCGCGACGTCTTGGTCGTTTTCTGGGTCTTG
>JAHJUC010000391.1 GCA_018829385.1 Alphaproteobacteria bacterium | reverse complement strand
GTCGGATGAGGCAATGATCCAGAAGCTGCATGAGGCCGGCGCTGATCTGTTCCGCATCAACATGAGCCATTCGACCCATGACATGATGCGTACGCTGGTTGGCCGCATTCGCGCGGTGGAGAAGACTTGCGGCCGGCCCATTGGCATACTTGCCGATCTGCAGGGGCCGAAACTGCGGGTGGGCAAGTTCGCGGACGGATCGGTGACGCTCAAGGCTGGTCAGACATTTACCCTCGACAACCAGGATATCCCTGGCGATGCGACGCGGGTTTTTCTGCCGCACCCCGAGATCCTCGAGGCGGTGCAGCCCGGGCACCGGTTGCTGATCGACGATGGCCGGCTGCAGTTGCTGGCCGTCGAATCCAACAAGACTTCGATTGTCTGCACCGTCGTCAGCGGGACCAAGATCTCCGACCGGAAGGGCGTCAGCCTGCCCGACACCACGCTCGGCGTCGGGGCGCTGACTGAGAAGGATCGCAGCGATCTCGATGCAATTCTGGCCGTTGGCGATGTCGACTGGGTGGCCTTGTCGTTCATTCAGCGCCCGGAGGATCTCGCTGAAGTCCGCAAGATCGCTCGGGGCCGCGTTGGCCTGATGTCGAAGATCGAGAAGCCGCAAGCGCTGGAATGCATCGACGAGATCATCGAACTGTCGGACGCGTTGATGGTTGCGCGCGGCGACCTCGGGGTGGAGATGCCGATCGAGTCGGTTCCCGGCATCCAGAAGCAACTGACCCGCGCCTGCCGCAGGGCCGGCAAGCCGGTCGTGGTTGCCACGCAGATGCTGGAATCGATGATCTCGGCGCCCGTCCCGACCCGCGCCGAGGTGTCCGACGTCGCCACGGCGGTGTTTGAAGGCGCCGACGCCGTGATGCTGTCGGCTGAATCCGCTGCCGGCGATTATCCCGTAGAAGCCGTCGAGATGATGGCCTCGATCGCCCGCAAGGTGGAGCGCGACCCGAACTATCCCGGCATCATCTATTCCCAGCGTCCGCAACCGGATGCCACCGGAGCGGATGCGATTTCGCTCGCCGCCCGGCAGATTGCCGAAACGCTCAACCTGTCCGCAATCGTCTGCTATACATCGTCGGGCAACACCGGCCTGCGCGCCGCGCGCGAGCGGCCGCAGGTGCCGATCATCGCCTTGTCGCCGGTCTTCCACACGGCGCGGCGGCTTTCCGTCGTCTGGGGGCTGCATTGCGTCGTCACCCAGGATGCCACCGATCTCGATGACATGGTCGACCGCGCCTGCCGGATTGCCTTCCGTGAAGGGTTCGGCAAGCCAGGCGACCGCATCATCATTTCCGCCGGCGTACCGCTCGGCACGCCCGGCTCAACCAACATGCTGCGGATCGCCTATATCGGATCCGACGGCATGACCGGGATCTGACCCTCCGTCGGGAGGCGGCCGGTTTCGATTGGATGGTGGCGGCTCTGGGTTAACTTGGGCAGACGGCGTTGTCTGTGGCCAAAGAGGCCTCGGCCCTGGCCGCGGCGACCTTCAGATCGACATCGATCCCGGCCACTTTCTCGATGGCGCGGACAGCGAGATCCGTCGTCACGTGATCCGGCTTGTGGCCGAGATTGCGGATCCAGACGAGTTCGGCGCCTTCGATGTCGCGGGCCAGCCCCTCCGAGTGGATGTGAGCGAGAACGACCGAATCGCTGTCGCCGGTGACAATCACGGTCGGGCTCTTGATTTCCGTGTACCGTGGTGCGACCCGGGTCACATAGGGCTTGAGGTTGGCGACATCGATGGCGTTGTTGCGAAAGGCCTGCGGCCTGAGCACCAGCGCCGGGGCGGTCTTGTCGACATAGTCGTCGGGCTTCGGATTTGGCGCGAAGACGCAGTCCGAACCGCTTTCCAGGCGGGTCAGGCCGGCCGGCAGCGCCAGCGTGTTGGCAAACAGGGGACCGATCAGCGGCGTGCGGGTCAGGCCGTAGTACCAGGCAATGCCGCCGGGCCATGAATGGGTGGCCGGCGCAAGGAAGACCAGGCCTTGCGTCATCTGAGGATGAGCGAGGGCAAAACTTGCGGCGATCGCACCGCCGAAGGAATGGCCGATGATGATGGCGCTGGATATGCCCTTGGCCCGCATGGCGCGGGCAATGGCTGCGGCCTGCCCTTCGGGCGTATCGTTGGCCGTGTCCCCGCGCTCGGACCAACCATGGCCGGGCCGGTCGATGAACAGCATTTCGGCACGTCCCTCGAGTTTGGGGCGGAAAGGCGCCTCCTGATCGAGCAGGTTTCCGCTGGCGCCATGGATGAACACCAGCGGCGGCAGGTCGGCGCCCGCCGGACGCGGCACATGGACGGCATGAAGCCTGTAGCCTCCGACATCGATCATCTCTCCTGTCGGTGGATGGCGCGCCTCGATTTCGCGCGCCTTCACTCTGGTCCAGATCGCGAGACCGGCCAACAAAGCGAGAATGCTACAAATCAGGAGTATCATGAGGGTCCGGACCGGTGTTTGTGCGAGCATGATGGATCATTGGCTAATGGTGGAGGATCGGGCGCGTCTCCTGATCCTTACGGGAATTGCATGGGGAAAGTTTCAGATCCGGCTGCCGGCCAGCTTGTCCGCCAGTTCTCCGAGCCGCGTCTGGGCCTGTCGATTGGCGGGGTAGATTTCCAGCATCTGCTCCCAGGCCTTAAGCTCCAGCTCGTCGTTGCCCGAGGCTGCCAGTATGGCTGCCATGCCGGCGATGGCGCCGAAATGGCGGGGCTCGAGCGCCAGAACGCGACTGATGTCGGACATGGATTTATCGTGGTGGCCCAGCGTGTAGTTCAGCGTCGCCCTGCGATTCCAGCCCTCGGGATACTCCGGCATCAGCACCACAACCTGGTCCAGCAGATCGAGAGCCAGGCCATTCTTGTTGTCAGCCATTGCCTTGTCGGCCCACTGCATCAGCAGATTGGCCGTGGCACTGCCCGAATCGCGCCACTTGGCCCAAATGCGTTCGCTTATCCGCTTGGCCTGCCTTTCATCCCGCTCGCGCTTGAGTTCTGCAAACAGCGTGTCGAGCGTATTCGCCGGTTGAACGGATGCGGCAGTTGCCGGGGACGTATCGGCATGGGCCGGCATGTCCTGAATGCTGACGCACAGTATGGCTGTGACGAAAACGGGAACAATTCTGGAATACGAAAAATGGCGCATGACGGAAAGCTAGTCCGTCTGCGCCAAATATCAAATGCAATTTTCGGTGAGGGCCAAATCGGCCCCCCGGCTTCAGCCCTGGCGAGCCTTGAAGCGCGGGTTCATCTTGTTGATGATGTAGACCCGGCCCTTGCGACGAACCAGGCGGTTGTCACGGTGACGAGCTTTGAGCGCCTTAAGCGAATTCTTGATCTTCATTGTTCTGATCCGCGAGTTATCCGGGCGACGAAGCCGCCTATTCAATCAAAAGCGCGCCAGTCAAGGACGCGCTCATCGGTTGGCACGGCATGTACCCGCTCGGGCATTTCCTGTCAACCGCGGGGCCGCTTTTTCCCGTCCTGAAGCTGTTCAGAACGGTTCGGTGCGCGGGCTGATCCGGGTGACATGGCCCATCTTGCGGCCGGGCCGTGCTTCCGACTTGCCATAGAGGTGCACCACGGCGTTGGATTCTCCCGCCAATTCAACGACGTTGTCGATGTCGTCGCCGATGAGGTTCTCCATCACGCAATCGGAATGGCGTCGCGTGTCGCCCAGCGCCAGACCTGTTATGGCGCGAATATGCTGCTCGAACTGCGAGATGGCGCAGGCGGCTTCGGTCCAGTGACCGGAATTGTGAACGCGCGGCGCGATTTCGTTGACCAGCAGATGATATCTGTCACCGTCGCGGACGGCGAAGAATTCAACGGCGAAAACTCCGACATAATCCAGATGACCGGCAATCGCGGTGGCAATCCCGAGAGCTTCGGACTGCGCCTCCGGACCTAGGCTGGAGGGTACGGTGGATGTATGCAGGATGTGGTTGCGGTGTTCGTTCTCCGCCACGTCATAGGCACGGACTTCGCCGGAAATGCCGCGCGCGGCGACAACGGAAACCTCGCACTCGAAGTGAACGAAGGATTCAAGGATGGCCGTCTGGCCGAGCATGGCCTCGAAGGCCGTGTCAGCGTCCTCTGGACGCAGGAGCTTTGCCTGCCCCTTGCCGTCGTAGCCCAGGCGGGTGGTCTTCAACACCGCCGGAAGTCCCGTGAGATTCATGGCCTCATCAAGATCGCTGCGTCTGGAAATCGCGGCGAACAGCGCCGTTTCCGCGCCGAGCTCACGCGCCATGGCCTTTTCGAGCAACCGGTCCTGGGCGACTTCGAGCGCCTTCGATCCCGGCCTGACCGGCACGCGGGATTCGAGCCATTGAACGGCCTTGACCGGGACATTCTCGAATTCATAGGTAACGACGTCGCACAGATCCGCCAATTCCTGCAGGGCGGTCGGGTCATCATAGGCGGCGACGATCTGGGTGTTGGCAACCTGCGCAGCCGGCGCATTGCTGTCGGGCTCGAGAATGATGGTCTGGTAGCCCAGCCGCGCTGCGGCCATGGCCAGCATGCGGCCGAGCTGGCCGCCGCCGATGATGCCGATGACCGCGCCGGGTGGCAGTGCCTCGACGCTCATGGCTGATCCACCGGATGGTCAGCGACGGCGTCGGTTCGCGCCTGGCGCCAGTCGTCGAGCCGCCGGGCCAGCGCGTCGTCCGTGAGCGCGAGAACGCTTGCGGCAAGCAGGGCTGCGTTTATGGCGCCGGCCTTGCCGATGGCGAGCGTTCCAACCGGAATCCCGGCTGGCATCTGCACGATCGACAACAGGCTGTCCTGGCCGGACAGCGCCCTGGATTCGACCGGAACGCCGAAGACCGGCAATGACGTGAATGCCGCCGTCATGCCGGGCAGGTGAGCCGCGCCGCCGGCGCCGGCGATGATCACCTTGTACCCTTCAGCGCGGGCATTCTTGGAAAACGAAACCAGGCGGTCGGGCGTGCGGTGAGCGGAAATGATCAGCGGCCGATGGGGTATTCCCAGTTCCGCCAGCGTGTCGGCGGCATGCTTCATGGTCGGCCAGTCGGACTGGCTTCCCATGATGACGGCGACCTTCGGTGATTCGGCTTGGCTCATGGCACGCTCCCCGGTCAGGCGATTATGTCCGGTATGATCTGGTCTTCGATCTCGGTGATCCTGTCCTTGATCGCGAGCTTCTTCTTCTTCATTCGCTGTATACGCAACTGATCGCAGCCAGTCTGAATCATTGCATTGATGGCGACGTCGAAGTCTTCGTGCTCGTGGCGCAACCGCGCCACCAGCATGCGAAGCTCCGCTTGTTCCTGATCGGACATGCAGTTTCCCCGTTTAACCCATCCTGTCGGCGCCTTGCCCGACCTTGGTGTCATGGCGGCGCTCGTATCACAAAAACAGGTGTAACGGGAAGTTATCCACCTTCAAGAAATCATCTTCGACAAATGGAAAAAGCCGTGGCACACTCTTTGGTGTCAACAAACGATTTGCACCGGTGTTCCGGCGCCGGCGCAGTCCAACGAAGGAGTCGCTTATGTCGATTGATGCTCACCTTGCCACACTTGAGAAAAAGCATGGCGAACTGGAGGCCGAACTCCGCATGGTGCAATCACAGCCATCCGTGCATGACGAGATGATTGTGGATATCAAACGACGCAAGCTTCGGCTCAAGGATGAGATCAACCGCCTGCGAGCCGACACCCAACACTGACCAGATTTGCATGACACGAGGATGACAGAGGGCGCGGGTTTTTCCCGCGCCTTTTCATTTCCGGATGCCGCCTTGCGCTGGTTCGACGCAGTCGGACCGTTTTGTTCTGCAGGCAAGTGTCCGGATCAGGACCAGAACTGGTCTACCCAGAGGTTGAGGTGCAGGAACCCGTCTGTTCTCACCGTATAGATCCGGCGTGTGCCCTGGTTGGTGACGGTCACCAATTTGCTTTCGAGCAGCGCCTTGAGATGTTGCGAGACCGCGGGCCTGCTGATCGGCAGGCCCTTCGCCAGTTCATTGACCGTGCGTGGCTGGCGTCGCAGTTCTTCCAGAAGAAAGCGCCGGTTCGGATCCGCGATGGCTTGGAAAGCATCCATGGTCATGGAGGCAAGCTAATTTAAAGATTCCAGACCGGCAAGTCTTTTGTGTGCGCTGCAACCGTCCTGTAATTTTTCGCTTTCCGCTGCTTTCGGATGAACGAATATCTGAACATTCTACAGTTCTGCAACTGCCCGGCTTGTTGTGTTGAAGGCACTTGTCGGTTCACGACGAGCCGAGAGTCTTTGCCTCATCGCGCAGCAGATATTTCTGGATCTTGCCGGTCGATGTTTTCGGGACTTCATGGAAAATCACGGTGCGCGGGCATTTGAACCGGGCCAGCAGGCCACGGCAATGCTCGATGACGTCCGCTTCGGTCAGGCTGTATCCGGGCCGCAGTTCGACGAAGGCGCAAGGCGTTTCCCCCCATTTGTCATCCGGGCGGGCGACGACCGCCGCAGCCATGATCCCGGGATGTTTGTAGAGCGCGTCCTCGACCTCGATCGAGGAGATGTTCTCGCCACCCGAGATGATGATGTCCTTGGAGCGGTCCTTGAGCTGCAGATAGCCGTCGGGATGCATGACGCCCAGATCTCCGGAATGAAACCATCCGCCGCAGAAGGCCTCGTCGCTGGCGGCAGGGTTTTTGAGGTACCCCTTCATGACGATGTTGCCGCGGAACATGACCTCGCCGATGGTCTCGCCATCGGCAGGGACCTTTTCCATGGTTTCGGGGTTCATCACCGCCAGGTCTTCGAGCGCCGGGTAGCGGACACCCTGGCGGGCCTTCTTGGTGGTGCGGGCGCCACGCTCGAGGTCGGACCATTCCGCCTTCCATTCATTGACGACCGCAGGTCCGTAGGTTTCCGTCAGGCCGTAAAGATGGACCACCTCGAAGCCGGCGTCCGCCATGCCGGCGAGAACGGCTTCCGGCGGCGGGGCGGCAGCGGTGTTGAAGCTGACAGTCTG
>JAHJUC010000390.1 GCA_018829385.1 Alphaproteobacteria bacterium | reverse complement strand
GCCGAGCGGAACGCCATTGTGGCGCAGGATCGCGTAGGCCGAGGTCATGTGGAAATAGAAGTTCGGAAACGCGAAACCCTGAAGATAGTGCGCGCCGGGAAAGGTCATGTCCTGGCCGCCAACCTTGAGCACGATGTCGCGGCTTTCAGCGCCTTCAAATCCCGATTGCGGCACACTCAGGACAAAGTCCCGCACCTTGGCGATGCGCGCCTGCAGATCCGCGAAACTTTCCTCCGTGTCGGCAAACGACGGCACCTCGACGCCGCCGAGCCGCGCAGCCGCGCCCTTGGCATGGTCGGTGGCGATCTGAACCTGCCGTTTCAGCGTGAACATGTCCGGCGCCAGCCGGTCGTTGAGCAGGACTGCCGGATCGATCTTGCGTTCCGTTGCCCAGGCTTCCGCCTTCGACAGCACATGGCTCATGTTGGACAGCATGCTGGCGAAGATCGGCACCGAGATGGAATGGATGGACAGCGACATTTAAAACCCCGTTTGAAGATGCGGATCCTTTTGGCCCGCCGCAAAGCTGTGGAATGCCCTTGCCCGCAAGGCAAGCGGCATTCACCCCAAGCCGCAAACTTCTTTGTTACCGGATGTCGCATTTGCCTCTTGTGTGTGGTGATCCGATTTCGCAATCTGCCGCCGAATTTGAGCACGGAGACGAGCAATGAAATCGCATGTCAGGGCAGTTGTAATCGGTGGCGGCGTGGTCGGATGTTCCGTGCTCTATCATCTGGCAAAGGCCGGCTGGACCGATGTCATGCTGATCGAGCGATCCGAACTGACCTCGGGTTCGTCCTGGCACGCCGCCGGCGGATTTCACACGCTCAACGGCGATCCCAACGTCGCCAAGCTGCAGGCCTATACCGTCAGCCTCTATGAGGAACTCGAAGCACTCTCCGGCCAGTCCTGCGGGCTGCACCTGACCGGCGGCGTGATGATGGCGGACACGCCCGAGCGCATGGATTTCCTGCGCCTGGTGCACGCCAAGGGCCGCTATCTCGGAATGGAGACCGAGCTGATCACCCCGTCCGAGGCCAAGGCGATGTTCCCGCTGATGGACGAGAGCAATTTCGTCGGGGCGCTCTGGGACCCGGTCGAGGGCCATCTCGATCCTTCCGGCACCACCCACGCCTACGCCAAGGCGGCGAAGAAACTCGGCGCGGAGATCGTGCTCCGAAACCGCGTCATCGAGCTCACCCAGGAAGTCGACGGCACCTGGAACGTGATTACCGAACAGGGCACGGTCAAGGCCGACCACGTGGTCAATGCCGGCGGCTTGTGGGCGCGCGAAGTCGGCCGCATGGTCGGCCTCGAACTGCCGCTTCTGGCCATGGAGCACATGTATCTCCTGACCGAGGAAATGCCCGAGGTGCTGGAGTTCAACGCCAAGACCGGCCGCGAGCTGGTCGGCGTCATCGACTTCAAGGGCGAGATCTACACCCGCCAGGAGCGCACCGGCATCCTGCTCGGCACCTACGAGAAGGCCTGCAAACCCTGGTCGCCGGTCAATACGCCTTGGGATTTCGGCCATGAACTGCTGGCGCCCGACCTCGACCGCATCGCGCCGTCGCTGGAAGTCGGGTTCAGGCATTTCCCGGCGATGGAAAACGCCGGCATCAAGCAGGTCATCAACGGCCCCTTCACCTTCGCGCCGGACGGCAACCCACTGGTGGGTCCGGTTCCGGGGCTGACCAACTACTGGACCGCCTGCGCCGTCATGGCAGGCTTCTCCCAGGGTGGCGGCGTCGGTCTGGCGCTGTCGAACTGGATGGTCAACGGCGATCCGGGCGCCGACATCTGGGGCATGGATGTCGCCCGCTTCGGCGAGTGGTCGACGCTGCGCTACACCAACGCCAAGGTGCGCGAGAACTATTCCCGCCGCTTCTCGATCCGCTTCCCGAACGAGGAACTGCCCGCCGCCCGTCCGCAGCAGACGACGCCGCTCTACGATGTGATGGTCCGCGACAATCATGCGGTGATGGGCGACAGCTGGGGGCTGGAAACGCCGCTCTGGTTTGCGCCCTCCGCCGAGGAAGCCCATGACGT
>JAHJUC010000042.1 GCA_018829385.1 Alphaproteobacteria bacterium | reverse complement strand
GAAGACGAAGAAGCTCGCCATGCCGAAGCCGCCGACGAATGTCAGCCCCATGAACACCGGATCGCGCAGCAGCGTCGCCGTGCCCGACAGCAGCGCCGACAGACGCACCGGGACCCGGTGCCCGGGCGCAAGCGTTTCGGGCTGCAGCAACAGGGTGACGGCAATGCTCAGCCCGGCCGCCACGGCGAGCGTGGCGAAGATCGCGCGCCAGCCGGAAAGCGCGATGATGCCGGAGCCGGCGAGCGGCGCAAGCATCGGCGAGACCGAGATGATCAGCATGACCAGCGCCATCAGCCTGGTGGCCTGGGGGCCGGTGTGCATGTCGCGGATGATGGCGCGCGGGATCACCATGGCCGCGGCCCCGCCCAATGCCTGGACCACGCGGGCGGCGACCAGCCAGTTCATGTCGGGCGCCAGCGCGCAGCCGACCGAGCCCGCGGCAAACAGCGCCAGGCCGGCGATCAGCGGCGGCTTGCGGCCGACCATGTCGGCCACCGGGCCATAGACCATCTGGGCCAGACCATAGGCGATGAAATAGGCGGTGATGGTCAATTGCGCCGCGGCGATGGTGCTGCCGAGACTGCCGGCAATGGTCGGCAGCGCCGGCAGGAACATGTCGATGGCGAGCGGGCCGGTGGCACACAACAGGCCGAGCACGACCGCGGAACGAACGAAGGGAGACATTGAAACAACCTCATGAAGCGGGAAGGCCGCACCCCTTGCAATCAAACGGGACGCGCCATCCTCCTGATAATTCGATTCGCTGACAGAAATTGGCAGCAGCAGCAAACGCGCCCGTCCCGGCGGCGGATGCCGCGGCGACGAAACGAGAAGCCTGACTGCCGACAGGCCGTCACATTTTCTGGTGGAGCGGGCGGAGATCAGATCCTGCCAGGACGCCGAAGGTCACAACGCCTTCGCAGACCGGGCCTGAAATCCGCCTGAGCTACCGGATTGATGGAAAACTGTTCACAACACGTGCTCCCGCAATTGGGCGTGAGGAATCCTGTAGCCGCGTTTTCCGGCGCTGCAAAGCGCGCATCCGGGTTTGGAGGGGTGTTTTAGGCGACAGGTGTTGCGCGAGGGCTACGCTTCGCCGCGGCTTTCGTCGTCGCGGTCGCGCGCGTAATGCCGGGCGAGCGGGAACGGCGGCAGCCAGGATTCGCGGCGCAGGGTCCAGAGCTCGTAGGTCGGTGTGAAGCAATCGGGCTGGTCGAGCGCGCCGAGATGGAGCTCGATCTCGTCGCCCGAGCGGCTGAAGACGGAGGAGCCGCAGGCGGGGCAGAAGTGCCGGCCTTGATAGTGGCAGGTTTCGCCTTCGACGCTGACGGCGGCTTCGGGGAAGATGGCCGAGGCGTGAAACAGGGCGCCGTGGTGCTTGCGGCAATCGAGGCAATGGCAGAGGCCGACCCGGTCGGGTTCGCCCGAGGCAGTGAAGCGGACCTTGCCGCAGAGGCAGCCGCCGGTGACGTTTGTCATGTCAGAGCCTCCTCAACGCTGCTATTTCCGCCAATACAAGGACTGAAGTCTACAGGCGATGGAGCCGGCTTTGCAATCGAGGGGGGGCAATCGATGCGGTGCGGTTTCCGGTGAAGAGAAATTTCGTAAGCCATAACTTACGTAATGGCAGCGATCCGCGATCCCGCGCGCGAGAGCGCCGGGGTTTGGAAGAGCAGATCGGGTCCGGAGGGCCGCGCGCGGGCTGACGCCTCTGAAGATGGTTGGTATGCGTGTGCATGTGAAGAACATGCACGGGGTGGCGCAATCCGCGCGCAGACCCGATGATCGCCGGATGGTGTCCGCATCCGACAGGCAGGGCGTGCCGCTTCCCGCCACCCGGACACGGGCGGCAGACAACGGCTTGCGGCATTCTCCGACACGGGCTTGGCCTTGCGTTGGCGATCCGGGGGCGCCAGGGCGAAGGCTTAACGCCACGCCCTTCCCCGCATCCGCAAGACGGCCCGCCACAGGCCCGTTTCCACCCCCGCCCCGGCTGCCGGCCGGCGCGGGCCGGCACAAAGGGCAAGGGTTTCTCCGGTGGCTGTTCAGCCGCGCGCCTGATCGGCGGAACGACTGCCAGCTGAGCAATGCCGGTGCTCTGCCTCCTCCCTCGGCCCGCCGCACGTTACGACAGCCTCGGAAGGCCTTCCTCCCGCCCGGTCCGAGACGTTTGCGGACCATCCGGCGGCGGGAGCGGGACGAGTATGGCATGGGGTGAGAGGGTGTGGAAAAAGTGGGGGAACAGTTCGCCGAAATTCCCGGATCGCATCCGGTTTTCACGTCTTGCGGGTTGCCCTGCTGAGCCAAGGCATTTGCAGACAATCCATATCGGGATGGGACCAACAGCCCCCCCCGCCACGAGGATGCATCCCGCGCCGCCTTCGATAGCGCCGGCGGCTTATGCCCGCCACCGCATGCGGATTGCGCAGCCCCGCCTCAATCCGATGCCAGTCTCTCGAGCTCTGTCAGTCCAACCGGCGGCATGGTGCAAAAGCCGAGCAGGTAGGCGCGCCTGGCGAAGTCCGTCCGCACCCGGTCGATCTGCGCGCGCTCGCCCTTCAGCCGCGAGCGCAACAGCGGGTCGCGGGTTCCGGTCGCCGCCATGCTCTTGTTGATGACCCAGCCATAGGGTTCGATTCCGGCGCGACGCAGATCGTCCTGCAGCGCGCCGGCCTCCGAGACAGGCGTGGTTTCCGGCAGGGCAACGAGAATGACGCGGGTGTAGTCCGGATCCTGCAGCCGCATCAGCGGCGTGATGAGCCGACCGGATGCGCCGGGCTCAAGATGACGCGTCATCTGCCGATGGTAGGCCCCGGTGGCATCGAGCAGCAGAAGCGTGTGGCCGGTCGGCGCGGTGTCGATCACCACGAAGGCGCTGCGCGCCTCGCCGACCACCCGCGAGAAGGCATGGAACACCGCCACCTCCTCGGTGCAGGGCGAGGCCAGATCCTCAAGCAGCAAGGCCTTGCCCTCATCATCGAGGTCGCGGCCGCGCGAGGCCATGATCTTGTCGATATAGCGCCTGGTTTCCGCTGCAGGATCGATCCTGTCCACGGTCAGGCCGGGCATTGCGCCGTCAACCACAAAGGACAAATGCGCGGCCGGGTCGGTGGTGGTGAGATGAACCGCGTGGCCGCGGGCTGCGAGCCCGACCGCGATAGCGGCGGCGATGGTGGTCTTGCCGACGCCGCCCTTGCCCATGACCATGATGAGCCCGCGCTCACCGTTTGCGATCTCGTCGACCAGTTCGGAGAGGCCGGGAAGATCAAGCGGCATTTCTCCGGTCTCCACGGCTACCGGGTGCGACGGCATGGGCGACATCAGCGCTCGAAGGGCGGGCAATCCGACCATGTCGACCGCGAGCAGTGGAAACTCGGCACGGGGCAATTCGGTCAGCGCGTCGGGCATCGCGGCAAGCGTCTCCTCCTGCTCGCGCGCGATGGCTGATGCGACCGCATCGGCTTTATCCGTGGCCCGGAACCGCCCATTGATGGCGAGCAACTGGTTGCTCAAGCCGAGCGCGCTGAGTTCGCCCGAGGTCCTCGCCGCCTCGCGGATCGCTCCGCGATCAGGACGCGTCACCAGCACGATCGTGGTCCGGGCAGGATCGCCCAGGCACTGCAGCGCCTCGCGGAATCGATCCTCCTGCATCTTCAGACCCGAGTGCGGCCCCAGGCAGGAGGCGCCGCGCTCGTTGCTTTCGAGAAAGCCCGTCCAGGCTTTCGGCAGGCTGAGCAGCCGCAGGGTGTGGCCGGTCGGCGCGGTGTCGAAGACGATGTGGTCGAATTCCGGCGCGCCGCCCGCAAGCAGATCGACGAATTCATCAAATGCGGCAATCTCGGTGGTACAGGCGCCCGAGAGTTGCTCCCGCACAAGCGATTTCTCGTCATCATCGGCGTCGGGTCCAAGCTGGTCGAGCACTCGGGTCCGGTACGCGATGGCGGCGGCCTCGGGATCGATGTTCATCGCGAACAGCCCGTTGACCTTCGGAACCGGTTTCGGTTTATCGGAAAGCGTGACGCCGAGCATCTCGTCGAGATTGGACGCCGGATCTGTGCTGACGAGCAGCACACGCAGACCCCGGTCTGCAAGCGCGATTGCGCTGGCGCAACTGAGCGAAGTCTTGCCGACGCCACCCTTGCCGGTGAAGAACAGATAGGCCGTTGGCTGATTGAGGGCGCTGAACTGGGTCATGACTGGCTTTCCGTGCGAACGATATGGAAGCCAATGTAGAGCAGATCCCCACCCGGCGGCTTGATCCAAGGCAAACGGAGGGGCGGCCGCGCTTAAAGATTCATCTCGCATCGCCCTGCCGGAAACCGGCACCGATTACCCGGAAATCAGCCTCTACGAAATGCACCGGCCGCTTCGATCCATCCCCGGAGAAACTCCAAGACGTCCGAAAAAGCATCCGAAGAAAGGGCGATCCGGCAGGAACCGCAATTCTCCTGTCCGGTCTGTTCTATAGACGACTTATCGGTTGGACCGGGGCTACTGCGCCTCACGCCACCGGCGTGGCCTCCGGATCCGGCGCCCTGGCGGGGGGTGAGAGGGCGAAGCAGGCTATGCCGAGGCAGACGAGGCAGACCGAGAGGATCAGCGTTGGGGTCAGGGTGGCGTCGGCGAAGATCAGCGACAACAGGGCGGCGGTGACCGGGTTGAGGGCGAGGAAGCCGGTGACGCGGGTGGCGGGGAGCCGGCTGATGGCGTGGAACCACATGAGGTAGCCGATGCCCGAGGACAGGCCGATGGCCAGCACCAGCCACCAGGTGGAGGCCTGCCACTCGGGAACCGCGGTTCCGGGCGGCAGGAGCAGCACCAGAAGGCTCAATGGCAGCATGGAGACGCAGAAGCCGATGACGCCGAGGCGGGCGCCGCCGTAGCGGATCACGTAAGGACGGTAGAAAGACGAACAGACGGCGACGATGGAGGTCGCGGCAAGGGCCGAGGCCATGCCGATCAGCTCCGGTCCGGTGAGACGTGCTGCGAAGGCATCGTGGCCGACGAGGACGGCGACACCGGAGATACTCAAGCCGATGCCGAGGAGCGAAAGACGGCCGCCCGAGACCTGGCGCCTCGCGATGTCGATGCACAGGCTGATGGCTGGCAGGGTGGAGAAGATCAGCGCCACCCGCGCGGCGCTGGTGTAGGCGACGGCGAGATTGAGCAGCGTGATCATCAGCCCGACCTGGCCCACGCCGAGAAGGACGATCCAGGGCCAGTCGCGGGCGGCGATCGGCGGCGATTTCCGGAGCAGGACCAGGGGCACGAGGCACAGGAGCGCGATGCCGTAGCGCATCAGACCGAGCAGGCCGACGCCGACATCGGCGACCACGAGCTGGCTCATGAACAGGGCGGCGCCAACCTGCATGCCGGTGAACAGCCCGGCGACAACGCCCGAATTCACAGCTTGAGCGCCCAGGTCTGGCCGACGAGATGCTGGCCGAAGCTCACATGCGGCTGCTCGTCGACAAGCTCGAAGCCGGCGGCCTCGTAGATCCGCCTTGCCGAGACGAGGATCGAGTTGGTCCAGAGCTCGAGCCTTGTGTAGCCCTTGTCACGGGCGAAGCCGATGACCTCGTCGACCAGCGCCCGGCCGAGCCCCATGCCGCGGGCCGAGGCCTCGACATAGAGCAGGCGCAGCTTCGCGGTGGTGTCGTCATGGCGGACGACGAAGACGGAGCCCGCGATCTCGCCATCGACCTCGGCGATCCAGCAGCGTTCGGAGGCCGGGTCGAATCCGGTGACGAAGTCGGAGACGATTTTCGCCACCAGCGCCTCGTAGCTCCAGTCCCAGCCATACTCGGTGGCATAGAGTGCGCCCTGGCGATGGACGATGAAGCCCAGGTCGCCGGTGCGGGGGTCGCGCAGGACGAAGCGTCTTTCAGTCGCAGCGGCGGGTGCGGCTGGGGCAACACTCTCATCACCGAGCAAGGCGCGGATGGTCTGCATCGCGCCGACCAGCTGGCGGCGCTCGTCGTCCAACAGCGGCGACATCAGCTGCCGCACTTCCTCGGCGGAGGCCCGGTCGAGCCTCTCGAACACCGCCCTTCCCTCCTGCGACAGCGACAGGACCAGGCGCTTGGCGTTGTCGCGGTCAGGGGTCTTTTCGATCAGCCCGCGGCTTTCGAGCGCTGCGATCATCCGGCTCATGTAACCGGCGTCGACACCGAGGCGCGCGACGAGATCTGCGGCGGCGAGATTGTCGGCGTGGGCCAGGTCATAGAGCACCCGGACCTGGACGAGCGGGAAATCCGAGGCCAGCAGCCCTTCGTTGAGCGCGCCGACGAGCTTGGTGTGAAACCGGTTGAAGGCGCGGATTTCGGCGATCTGGGTGTCGATGTCGTCCATGCGAGCCTGCTTGCCACGGTGTATGTTGACTTGGTCAACATATCAGAGGCGTGCGATTGGGGAAGCGGAATGTCAGGCGATGGGGTGTGGAATTTTGGATGCGGTGTGGACGGGCCGTGACGACTGCTTCCCCTCCCCCTTGAGGGGAGGGATCAGGGGTGGGGGTATGCGGTCCGAAAAGTGTCAGGGGTGGTCCAAGTTTGTCAGACAGATTTGGCAGCTGCACCTGTCCCACCCGGATCGCCTGCGCTGCGCTTGTCTCTCCGACCTCCCCTCAAGGGGAGGTGGATAAGCTGTTTTCCAGACCAGCCGAGTTGCCAATGGAAAGACCGGCTAGAGAGGAAGGGTGACCTTACGCCGCGCGGCTGTGGCCGGTGTGGCCAGCGTCCTCGAGGTCGAGGCGGAATTTTGCGACGAGGGCTGTGAGTTCGGCGGCTTCCTGGGCCAGCGTGTGGCTCGAGGCGTTGGTCTGTTCGACCATGGCGGCGTTCTGCTGGGTCATCTGGTCCATCTGGTTGACGGCTGCATTGACCTCGCCCAGGCCGGTCGACTGTTCGCGGCTG
>JAHJUC010000389.1 GCA_018829385.1 Alphaproteobacteria bacterium | reverse complement strand
GCCCGATGCCATCGTGCTCGACAATGTGATCATGTTTCCCGCCATCGCCAATGCCGGCGTGCCCTGGATAAGGGTGGTGTCCTGCGCGGAAACCGAAATCCCCGATCCGAACGTCCCGCCCTATCTGTCAGGCATGGCGGCCGACGATCCGGGACGCGCCGGATTCGAGGCCGCCTATCTCAAGGCGACCGGTCACGCCCACTGGCGCTACAACGCCTTTCGCGGCCGCCGCGGTCTTCCGCCCCTGCCCCCGGCCGAGTTCCTGGAAACCTCGCCGCATCTCAACCTGCTGCTGGCCCCCGAGGCCGTCCGGCATCAAAGGCAGCACCCGTTGCCGGAAGACCTGTTCGTCTTCCTGGAAGGCTGCGTGCGCGAGGAAGCACGGTTTGATCCGCCGCCGCTGCCGGTCAACGAAGGTCCGATCATCTATCTCAGCTTCGGCAGCCTTGGCGCCATCGACACCGATCTCATCGGCCGCATGATCGAGGTGTTTGCCAGCTTCCCTGCACGCTTCTACGTCAATGTCGGCGGCTTCCTCGAGAGCTACCAGAGCGTGCCCAACAATGTCTATCTGGGAAGCTGGTTCCCGCAGCCCTCCACCGTCGCCCAGGCCGATCTGTTCATTCACCACGGCGGCAACAACAGTTATTGCGAAGCGCTCTATTTCGGCGTTCCGTCGCTGGTCATGCCCTATTGCTGGGACGGGCATGACAATGGCCTGCGCGCCGCGCAAACCGGCACCGGCATCCACATGCAGCGCGATTCGTGGACGCCGCAGCAGTTGCGTGACGCCATGACCAAATTGCTCGAGGACAAGTCCCTGCATCAACGCATGAGCCGCATTTCGCGGTTCATGAAGGCTGCCAATGGCGCAGCCAAGGCCGCGGACAGCATCCTGCGAACCCTCTCGCAAACCTGACACCACCAGTCCCGCGCGGCAACGGCCCGATCCCACCGGATTTTCGCCTGTATCCCCTTGTCTCGTTCTTGACATGAATATTGATTCATGTTTCATGTTTTCACCGTCATTCGCTCAGGGGAGGAGACCCGAAATGAAGATGAAAACGATACTGGCAACCGGCGTGGCAGCAGCAATGCTGACCGTCCCGGCGCTCGCCGACATCAAGATCGCCCATGTCTACGGCAAGACCGGCGCGCTTGAGGCCTATGCCGCGCAGTCGCATAACGGACTGTTGCTCGGCCTCGAATACGCCACCGGTGGCACCATGGAAATCAACGGCGAGAAGCTTGTCGTCATCGAGAAGGACACGCAGCTCAAGCCCGATATCGGCAAGGCCCTGCTGGCCGAAGCCTTTGGCGACGACGAGGCCGACATCGCGGTCGGGCCGGTCAGTTCCGGCGTCGCGCTGGCGATGCTTCCCGTGGCGCAGGAATACGAAAAGATCCTGATCGTCGAGCCCGCAGTGGCCGACTCGATCACCGGTGAAAACTGGAACCGCTTCATCTTCCGCACCGGCCGCAACTCGTCGCAGGACGCCATTTCCAACGCCGTCGCACTCGGCGGCGAAGGCGTGACCATCGCAACGCTGGCGCAGGACTACGCCTTCGGACGCGATGGCGTGGCCGCTTTCCGCGAGGCACTCAACGCCTCGGGCGCCAAGATCGCGCATGAGGAATACGTGCCGACCGACACCACCGATTTCACCGCGGCGGCGGAACGCATCTTCAACGCCATGAAAGACATCGAAGGCAAGAAGAAGCTGTTCATCATCTGGGCCGGCGGCGGCAATCCGATGGGCAAGATCAACGCCATGGACCCCTCGCGCTTCGGCGTCGAGATTGCAACCGGCGGCAACATCCTGGCCGCACTGAAGGCCTACAAGGAACTGCCGGGCATGGAAGGCGCCACCTACTACTACTATGAAATCCCGAAGAACCCGGTCAATGACTGGCTGGTCAAGGAGCACATGGCGCGCTTCAGCTCGCCCCCGGATTTTTTCACCGCCGGTGGCATGGCAGCCGGCATTGCCGTGGTCGAGGCGATCAAGAAGGCCGGTTCCACCGACACCGAGGCACTGATCTCCGCCATGGAAGGCATGGAGTGGGAAACGCCCAAGGGCACAATGCGCTTCCGCAAGGAAGACCACCAGGCACTGCAGTCGATGTATCATTTCCGCACCGAGGTCCAGGACGGCAAGGACTATGGCGTCCCGGTTCTGGTTCGCGAAATCGGCATTGACGACATGGACATTCCTGTCCGCAACTAGGCCGATCCGCCGCGGACGCCCGCCACGTGGCGTCCGCGGCCCCTTTTCTTTCCTTCCATGGGTGCGCCATGACACAGATGCTTCTGGAAACGGATGGCCTGACCGTCCGCTTTGGCGGCCATGTGGCGGTCGACGCAGTCAGTTGCGGCTTCCGCGCCGGTGAACTGACCGCGATCGTCGGACCGAACGGCGCCGGCAAGACCACCTATTTCAATCTTATTTCCGGACAGATCACCGCCTCCGCCGGCACGGTCAAGCTGATGGGCGAGGACGTGACCCGCGATCCGGTAGCCAGCCGCTGCCGCAAGGGACTCGGGCGCGCCTTTCAGCTGACCAATCTTTTTCCCAACCTCACCGTTCTCGAAAATGTCCGGCTGGTGATCCAGACCCGGCGCCGGATGGGTTTCAACCTGTTCAGCATGGCGAGTTCCCACACCGAGCTGACGGTGGCTGCAATGGCGATCCTGGAACGGGTCCGGCTGCATCCGCTCAGCGAGCAGAAGGTCGGCGGTCTCAGCCACGGCAACCAGCGCAAGCTCGAGGTCGCCATTCTGATCGCGCTCGATCCGGTGGTCTACATGTTCGACGAGCCGACCGCCGGCATGAGCGTCGACGAGGCGCCGGTGGTGCTCGATCTGATCGCCGAACTGAAGGCCGAGAAGGACCGCACCATCCTGCTGGTCGAACACAAGATGGATGTCATCCGCTCGCTCGCCGACCGGATCATCGTGCTGCACAACGGCGCGCTTGCCGCCGACGGCGACCCGGCCACGGTGATGGCCTCGGACGTGGTGCAGGAAGCCTATATGGGACGGGACCTCGCCGATGTCTGATCCGATCCTCGAACTCGCAGGTGTCCACACGGACATCGCCCAGTATCACATCCTGCAGGGCGTAGACCTTTCAGTGCCGCGCGGCGGCGTGACTATGCTCCTGGGGCGCAACGGCGTCGGCAAGACCACGACGCTGCGCACCATCATCGGTCACTGGCAGGCGAAATCCGGCAGCCTTCGTTTCGATGGCGCCGACATCACCACCCTGCCCACCCCTGCCCGCGCCCGCGCCGGCATCGGCTTCGTGCCCGAGGACATGGGCATTTTCTCCGACCTGACGGTGGAGGAAAACATGATCCTCGCCGCAGCCTCCGGTCCGCTCGA
The DNA here is from genome assembly GCA_018829385.1 of Alphaproteobacteria bacterium. Lineage (GTDB taxonomy): Bacteria > Pseudomonadota > Alphaproteobacteria > Rhizobiales > Rhizobiaceae > Hoeflea. Next base: position 3,104 of record JAHJUC010000389.1, on the reverse strand, counting down.
CCCGGCGCGGCTCGAATGGATTTTCGCGGCGTTTCCGCCCTTGCGCACATTCTGGCGCTCGGAAGCCGGCAACCTGTCGGGCGGGCAGAAGCAGATGCTGTCCATCGCCCGCGCCATGGCCGAGGAACGTGCACTCTACCTGATCGACGAGCCGACCAAGGGACTGGCTCCCGCGATCATCTCGACCATGGCCGGAGCGCTCCGCGACCTGAAGAACAAGGGCGCATCGATCCTGCTGGTCGAACAGAATTTTGCCGTCGCCAAGGCGCTTGGCGACACCGCAGCCGTGATGGATGACGGCCGGATCGTCTGGGCAGGCCAGATGGCCGAGCTTGCCGGTGACGCCGCTCTTCAGGAACGGCTGATGGGCCTGAGCATGGAGGCGCACTGATGACCACCGCCGCACCCGACCACGCCCCGAAATACGCGCAACTGTCGCTGCCCGACAGGATCGGCAAGGCGATGCCGCTGCTGCTTGTGCCGCTCCTGGTGGTTTTCGGCTTCCTGTCGATCGGCTCGCCATCGAGCTGGCTGACGCTGACGGTTTCCGGCCTGGCGATGGGAATGATGATCTTCATCATGGCGTCGGGCCTGACGCTGGTCTTCGGTCTGATGGATGTGATCAATTTCGGCCATGGCGCCTTCATTTCGGTGGGCGCCTATGTCGGCATTTCCGTTCTGCTGGCGCTCGAGAACTGGACCGGCGTGCCGTCGCTGCTGCTCAACGTGGCTGCCGTGCTCGCCGCTGTGATCGCCGCCATGTGCGTCACCGGTGCGCTCGGCTGGGGGTTCGAGCGCGTGATCGTGCGCCCGGTCTACGGCGCCCATCTCAAGCAGATCCTGGTCACCGTCGGCGGCCTGATCGTCATCGAGCAGATGATCCATGTGCTCTGGGGCCCGGACGAGATCTATCTCACCCGGCCCGAAATGCTCAAGGGCGCGGTGACCTTTGCCGGGGCCGCGATCGAGAAGTACCGCCTGCTCGCCGTCGTGTTCGGCCTGGCGCTGTTCGTGGCCATGCGGCTGGTGCTCAAGCGCACCAAGATCGGGCTGATCGTCCGCGCCGGGGTGCAGAACGGCGAAATGGTCGAGGCGCTGGGCTATCGCCTGCGGCTGGTCTTCATCGGCGTCTTCATTGCCGGTTCGGCGCTTGCCGGGCTGGGCGGCGTGATGTGGGGGCTCTACCAGGAAGTGATCACCGCCGGCATGGGCGAGGAAATGATGATCCTGGTCTTCATCGTCGTCATCATCGGCGGGTTGGGTTCGGTCGAGGGAGCCTTCATCGGCGCGCTGCTGGTCGGCCTTTTGCAGAACTACGTCGCCTTTCTCGAGCCCAAGCTGGCGCTGATCTCCAACATTGCCCTGATGACGGCCATCCTGATGTGGCGGCCGCAGGGCATGATGCCCGTTGTGAAGGCGAAGTAAGATGCTCACGAACCTCATTTCCGGCGACCGTCCACGCTCCCTGATCCTGACCGGCCTGCTGCTCGCCATCCTGCTTGGCCTGGCGCTGGCGCCGTTCCTGTTCCCCGGCGTGCGCTCGCTCGAAACGGCAGCGCGGATCTGCATCTTCATCGTGCTGGTGGCGAGCTACGATCTGCTCCTGGGCTATTCCGGCATTGTCAGCTTCGCCCACACGATGTTTTTCGGACTGGGCGCCTATGGCGTGGCGCTGGCTTCCACCCATATGGGCCGCGGCTACGATGCGCTGATTGTCGGCACGGTGCTGGGTGCGGTTGCTTCCGCCCTGCTGGCGCTGTTGATCGGGCTGTTTTCGCTCAGGGTCCGGGCGATCTTCTTTGCCATGATCACGCTTGCCGTCGCCTCCGCCGTCGCCGTGCTTGTCAGCCAGCTCTCCGGCCTGACCGGCGGCGAGGATGGGTTGAACTATTCCATCCCGCGTGAACTCACCCCCGCCTTCAAGCTCGGCAGCCTGTTCGGCGTCAGCATCACCGGCAAGCTGCTGAACTACTACCTGGTGTTCTTTGCCTCGCTGGCCCTGTTCCTGCTGCTGCTCAGGATCGTCAACTCGCCGTTCGGACGGGTGCTGCAGGCCATTCGCGAAAACGATTTCCGCGCCGAGGCGATCGGCTACCGGGTGGTGTTCTACCGGACGCTCGCGACCTGCCTGTCCGCGGCCGTTGCGGCCCTGGCCGGCAGCCTGTTTGCGATCTGGCTGCGCTATGTCGGCCCCGACACGACGCTGTCCTTCGAGATCATGCTCGATATCCTGCTGATGGTGGTGATCGGCGGCATGGGCACCATGTACGGCGCCGTGATCGGCGCCACCATCTTCGTGCTGGCACAGAACTATCTGCAGAACCTGATGGGCGTGGCGTCAGGCGCCACCGAAGGCTTGCCGCTCGTTCCGCAGCTGCTTGATCCCGACCGGTGGCTGTTGTGGCTCGGCGTGCTGTTCATCCTCAGCGTCTATTTCTTCCCCACCGGCATCGTCGGGCGGCTAAGGTCGGAGGATTGAGCCTGGTGGCGGAGAAACTCCGGCCGCGGCCCGTGGTGCTGTTGCACGGCTGGACTATGCGTGGCGCGATCTTCAACGACCTGATTGCCGGACTGCCTGCGGAGCTCGATTGCCATGCGCCGGACCTGCCGGGCCACGGCGAACGGGCGGGGGACGAGCCGTCGCTCGCCGCAGCGGCGCAGTCGCTGTCCGCCTTGCTTGAAGAGCGCGACCTGACCGGTGTCCTTCTGGTCGGCTGGTCGATGGGCGCGGCAGTCGCCTGGCAGTATGTCGAGGACTTCGGCGCGGACCGGATCGCAGGCCTGATGAGCGTCGACATGAGCCCGAAACTCGCCTGCGGGCCGGACTGGCCGCACGGGCTGATCGGCCAGAGCGCTGAAGATGTCGAGACCACCACGGGACGCATGATCGCGGACTGGCCGGGCATGGCCGAGGCGATTGCAACGACGATGTTCGGCCATCGCGATGGCGCGCCGGGCTACAGCCGTGCCGACGCTCTCGCGCAGATCCTCTCAAACGATCCGGCGAGGATGATCACGATGTGGAAGGCCCTGGCCGGCATGGACAAGCGGCAGGTGATCAAGACCCTGCCCTGCCCGCTGCTTGCCACCTGCGGTGCGCTCAG